>JAOPYS010000208.1 GCA_025964465.1 Thermoleophilia bacterium | reverse complement strand
CGCGGCCTCGCGGCGGAGCCGATGACCGCTCCCGCCAACGCGTTCCGCAGCGGTACGGATGTCACTCGCCTGGAGCCGGGGCAGGCGCACACGGCGTGCTGGGGCCTGCTTCCCATACGTCAACTTCGTTGACGATTGGCCCCTCAAATCAGCCTGCGAATATCGGAACCGCAGCCTGCGCAAGTTCGATGCAGGTACAGGTAGGATCGCGCGCCTCGGGCAGCCTCGATTTTCGAGTCGTCCCGTGATCGTCCACTTCCAGTCCCGCGGCCACCGTCGGCGTCGGTTCTCAAGGAGCTTTGCTCGATGTCCCGTCGCGTCACCTGCGCCGCTGCGCTGTTCGTCAACCTGCTGGTCACCATGCTGCTCCTCGTGGCCTCGTCCAGTGCATCGGCGGCCAACGGCGACCTGACGGCCGCTGGCACCGCCGCGACAGGCGCAAATCCATTCGCGGTGACGGTGTCGGCCGATGGGTCATCCGTGTACGTCGCGAACCTCGACGCCAACACGGTGTCGACGTACGATCGTGCGGCCAACGGGGCCCTGAGCAACCGGCGCGACGTCGCGACCGGCCTGAATCCGTTTCCGATGGCGGTTTCGAATGACGGGACCTCCGTGTACGTCGGGAACAACGGCACCAACACGGTGTCGGTGTTCGATCGTGCAGCGAACGGCACGCTCAGCAACCAGCGCACGGCCGTGACGGGGACGAATCCAGATTCGGTGGCGGTGTCGCCCGACGGGGCATCCGTGTACGTCCTGAGCTACTCCAGCAGGGTGGTGTCGGTGTTCGATCGGGCCGCCAACGGCACGCTCAGCAACCCACGCACCACCCCGACCGGCAACGGGCCGTACCGGTTGTCACTCTCGGGTGACGGGTTGTCGCTCTACGTCGCGAACAGCCTCGACAACACGGTGTCGGTGTTCGACCGGGCGGCGAACGGCACGCTCGGCAACCGACGCGACGTCGCGACCACGAATCCGGCATCGGTGGCGATCTCGGGTGACGGGGCATCGGCCTACGTCGCGAACACCAGCGCGAACACGGTGTCGGTGTTCGATCGAGCCGCGAACGGCACGCTCAGCAACCCCCGCACCGCCGCGACCGGAAACCAGCCGTTCTGGGTGGAGGTGTCACCTGACGGGTCGTCGGTATACACCGCGAACTTCGCTGGCGGCTCGGTGTCGGTGTTCGATCGGGCGGTGGGTGGCACGCTCAGCAACCCCCGCTCCATCGCGACCGGCGCGCAGCCGCGTTCGCTGGCGGTGTCGAGCGACGGGGCATCTGTGTACGTCTCGAACTCCGGCAGCAACACGGTGTCCGTGTTCGATCGCACGCACTACTCCGACCTCGTGGGGCACTGGACGTTCGACGCGGCCAACGCAGGCACCGGTTATGAGACGACCGGCAACTGGGCGACCTTCGCACTGCAGGGTGCGGGCGCGATCGTCAGCGGCGAACTCGCAGTGGCCGGCCCAGCCAACTCCACGATTGGTGCGCCGACCGCATGGGCGAAGGCCGATGGGTACACCGGTCCAGTCATCGCCGACAAGACCATGATCGCTCGCGTGCGGCTGGACGACTCCAATGCCATCGGAGGCGGCCCGATCGGCCTGGATGACGTCCCGGCCGTCGACACGTTTGAGTCGATCGTGTACGGCGAGCGCTTGGCGAACCGGTGGATGAGCGGCAGCAACGGCTTCAGCCGCACACAGGATTTCTCGGCGGCTGCCATCGACACCGCGGTCGGACCGGGCAGCTATCGCCAGATCGCGATCTCGTACCGGCAGACGTCCATGGGGACCCAGACGATCACGGGCTGCCTGGACGGCGTCGTGCTCGGCTCCTACAGCACGGGCACCACCACGTTCGGCGCCTCGACCGCGGCGCTGTTCGGCCCCCGGACGCTGATCGGGAGCACTTCGAATCCTGCCGGCTCGGTCGACGCGCACATCGATGACGTACGCCTGTACAGGAAGGCGTTGACGTGTGGCGAGATCTCCGCGCTCGCGGACGCCGACCTGGGCGTCGCGATCACCGACACGCCCGACCCCGTGCTGGCCGGGGGCACGCTCTCCTACGGCCTGACGGTGACCAACCCGGGCCCTGACACCGCGAACGGCGTCAAGGTGACGGACGTGCTGCCGGCCGGTGTGACGTTCACCTCGACCGGCTCATCGGGCTTCTGCACGGCCGTGGGCAGCACCGTGACCTGCGACTTCGGGCGGCTGGACCGCGGCGTGCCCGAGACCGCGACGATCAACGTCATTCCGTCGCAGGCCGGCACCGTCACGAACACCGTCACCATCGACGGGGTCCAGAGTGACTCCAACCCGATCAACGATTCCATGACCGTCACCACGACCGTCAACGCGTCCGCGAACCTCAGCGTGACGCTGACCGATGCGCCCGATCCGCTCGTCTACTCGGGCGACATCACCTACACGGTCGGCGTGACGAACGCCGGCCCCAGCCCGGCCACCGGCGTGCACACCACCAACGTGATCCCGGTCGGCACGACCTTCAAGGTCGCCGGCACGTCCGGGAGTTGCACGAACGTCGCAAACACCGTGACGTGCGACTTCGGCAACGTCGCGGTCGGCGCGACGCCGACCGCGACGATCAAGGTCACGACGCTGTCCACGGGCACGAAGTCGACGACCGTGACGGTCGCCGGCTCGGAAGCCGACCCGGCGTCCGGCAACAACACGGCGACCGCCTCGACGACGGTCACCTCCAACCTGACCAACGTCGACGGGTTCATCAAGCAGCGCCCCGGCACGACCGGCTGCACCTCCTCCACGGGCACGGGCGGGGCGTGCGCCACGGGGAGCGGGCTGGACGGCGCGAACGCCGTGGCAGTATCGCCCGACGGCGCGTCCGTGTACGCCGCGTCGTACACGGGCGACGCGGTCGTGATCCTTGATCGAGCAGCGAACGGCACGCTCACCGAGAAGGCCGGGGCGGCGGGCTGCATCGGCCAGACCGCCGCGGACGGATGCACCGTCGGTCGAGCGCTGGACGGCGCGTTCGGCATCACGGTCTCGCCCGATGGGGGTTCGGTCTACGTCGCGTCGATCGACAGCCGCGCGGTGGCGGTGTTCGATCGCGCGGCCGACGGGTCGCTCACACAGCAGGCCGGTACCGCTGGCTGCATCAACAACGACGGAAGCACTGGCTGCACCGGCGGCGTCGTGCCCGGTGATGCGAGCGCCGTGGCCGTCTCGCCGGACGGAGCATCCGTCTACGTGACGGGGCGGTCGTCCGGCGGCATCTCGGTCTTCGACCGCGGGGCCACCGGCGCGCTCACACAGAAGGCTGGTGCAGCCGGATGCCTCAGCGCATACGTGGCCGGCTGTACCTCAGCCCGGGGCGTGCGGGACCTCTACGGGATCGCGATCTCGCCTGACGGCACGTCCGTGTACACCGCCGGGTACGACGAAAGCGCGGTCGCGGTCTTTGACCGAGCAGCCAACGGCACCCTGACGCAGAAGGCGCTCACGGCTGGATGCGTGTCGGTGGGCGGCAGCGGTGGCTGTGCCGCGAGTGCCGCGTTGGATCACGCGTGGGGCGTCGCCGTTTCCCCGGACGGAGCCTCGGTGTATGCCGTCACCTTGGGAGGCGGATCGCTGGTCGTGTTCGATCGCGCCGCGGGTGGCGCACTCGCACAGAAGGCTGGTGCTGCGGGCTGCATCTCCGACGACGGCAGTTCGGGTGCGTGCGTCGACGGCGTGGGCCTCGCTGGCGCATCGTCGGTGGTGGTGTCTCCGGACAACGCATCCGTCTACGTGGCGGCGCAATACGGAAGCGCGGTGGCCGCGTTCGACCGGGCGGGGGGCGGCGCCCTGACGCAGAAGACCGGCGCGTTCGCCTGCACCTCCTCGGCCGGAGCACCGTGCGCGCTCGGTCGCGCGCTCTTCGGCGCCGTCGGCCTGGCCATCTCTCCGGACGGCAGTTCCGTGTACGGCGCCGCTCGCGGCAGCAACGCGGTCGACCTGTTCACGCGCGGTGCGCGCAACCTCGGCGTGACGGTCGCCGACTCGCCCGACCCCGCCCTGGTGGGCAGCGACGTCACGTACACGGTTTCGGTCACGAACAACGGCCCGGGCACCGCGACCGGTGTCGCGTCGACGACCGTGCTGCCGGCGGGGACGACGTTCAAGGCGGCGGGCACTTCGGTCAATTGCACGAACGCCGCGGGCACCGTCACGTGCGACTTCGCCAGCGTGGCGTCCGGGGCGACCGTGATGGCGACCATCGTCGCGACGACGACGACGTCCGGCTCGAAGGGTGCCGTCACCACCGTGGCCGGCAACGAGGCGGACACCGTCTCGGCGAACGACACCGCGACCGCGACGACGACGGTGAATCCGGTGGCCGACGTGGGCGTGACGATCGCCGACTCCCCAGACCCCGTGGTCCTGGGCGGGACGATCAGCTACTCGATCGTGGTGACCAACAACGGACCGAGTGCTGCGACGAACGTCGCGGTGAGCGACACGCTGCCGGCCGGCCTGACGCTGCAGTCGGTCGTGGCCGGGGCCGGGACCTCGTGCGTCGCGTCGACGCCCACCTCGATCAGCTGCACCGTGACCTCGATCGCCAGCGGGGCCACGGCCACGATCACCGCGTCCGTGGCGACCGGCCAGGCCGGTTCGATCTCCACCACGGTGTCGGTCGCCGGCTCGGAGACCGACACGGTCCCGGGCAACAACGCTGCGACAGCCTCGACGGTCGTGAACCCATCCGCCGACCTGGCGATCTCCGTCGCCGATGCGCCTGACCCGGTGTTGTTGGGGCGCACGATCGTGTACACGCTGTCGTACCGGAACAACGGGCCGAGCACGGCGACGAACGTGGTCGTCACCGACACGTTGCCCGCAGGTGTCACGTTCTCCGCGGCAGGTTCCAATCCGAGCTGTCTCGAATCGGGTGGAGTGGTCACCTGCGCCGTCGGAACGATGCTCAATGGCGCCGCCGGCTCGTTCAACATCGCGGTCCGCGCCGACCAGGAGGGGTCGATCGCGAACACGGTGGCAATTGCCGGCACCGAGGGTGACCCGAACTCGACGAACAGCTCCGCGACGGCGACGACGACGGTGGACCCGACGGCCGACCTGGGCGTGACGATCAGCGACTCGCCCGATCCGGCCCTGCTCGGCGGCACGATCTCCTATGTGGTCTCGGTGACCAACAACGGGCCGAGTGCGGCGACCGGCGTGCTGGTCACGGATGCGCTCCCGTCAGGGTTGACGTACGTGTCCTCGACGAGCTCGGACGCGACGTGCTCGTTCGCGACCGGCACCGTGACGTGCGGCTTCGGCGGCGTCGCCAACGGCGCGACGGAGACCGCGACGATCCGCGCGAGCTCCACGCAGACCGGATCCATCGCCAACGACGTGTCCGTCGACAGCGCCGAGGCCGACACGGTCTCGACCAACGATTCGGCGACTGCGACCACGACGGTGGGCGCATCGGCCGACCTCGCCGTGACCTTGGCTGACACGCCCGACCCGGCGGCGCTGGGCGGGGCGATCACGTACACGCTCTCGGTGACGAACAACGGGCCGTCGGGCGCGACGGGCGTCCACGCCATCGACGTGCTGCCGGCAGGCCTCGCGTTCCGTGCCGCCGGGAGCAGCTCGACCTGCGCGTACGCATCCGGCACGGTCGACTGCGACTTCGGCGGCGTGGCGAACGGCGCGACCGAGACCGCGACGATCGTCGTGACGGCAGGCCGGACCGGATCGATCACCAACACGGTGACCGTGGACGGGGCCGAGACCGACACGGTCGCGGGCAACGACTCCGCGTCCGCGACGACCTCGGTCGGCGCAGCAGCGGACCTCGCGGTGCTCATCTCGGATGCGCCCGACCCGGCGCTGCAGGGCGGCACCATCACCTACACCGTGACGGTGACCAACCACGGCCCGAGCAGCGCCACGGGCGTGCTCGCCACGGACGTGCTGCCGGCTGGCCTCACGTTCTCGGCGGCAGGTTCGACCTCGACCTGCACCGCAGCGGGCGCCACGGTGACGTGCGACTTCGGCGGCGTGACCACGGGCGACACCGAGCTCGCGACCATCGTCGTCACGGCCTCCCAGGACGGCACCTTCACCAACACCGTGTCGGTCGACGGCACCCAGGGTGACCCGGTCCCGAGCAACGACTCGGCGACCACGACGACGACGGTCGGCGTGGCGACGGACCTGTCGGTCGCGCTGGCTGACACACCGGACCCGGCGCTGCTGGGCGGCACAATCTCCTACACCGTCTCCGTCCACAACGGCGGACCGACCGCGGCGACCGGCGTCCTGGTGACCGACGTGCTGCCGAGCGGCCTGACGTTCTCGACGACGGGCTCGACGTCGACGTGCACCGATGCGGGCGGCAACGTGTCGTGCGACTTCGGCGGCGTCGCGAACGGCGACACCGAGACCGCGACGATCGTGGCGACCACGACCAGCACGGGCGCCATCTCCAACTCCGTGAGCGTGGATGGCGCCGAGGGCGATGCGAACGCCAGCAACGACACGGCCACCACGACGACGACCGTGAACCCCTCCGCCGACCTCGGCGTGACGCTGTCCGATTCGCCTGACCCCGTCCGGCGGGGCGGCGCGGTCACGTACACGGTGTCGGTGCACAACAACGGGCCGAGCGCCGCGACGACCGTCCTTGCGACCGACGTCCTCCCGAACGGACTGACCTTCACGTCGACAGGATCCACACCCGCGTGCACGGCCGCGGGCGCGACGGTGACCTGCGACTTCGGCAGCGTTGCGATCGGGGACACGGAGACCGCGACGATCGCGGCGACCACCTCCGTGACCAGCACCGTCTCCAACACCGTGACCGTCGACGGGGCGGAGGCGGACGCCGTGGGCAGCAACGATTCGGCCACGGAGGCCACGACGATCGAGCCGGCGGCGGACCTGTCGGTCACGCTGACCGACACGCCCGACCCCGTGCTGCTCGGCGGCGCGGTCACGTACACCGTCTCGGTGCACAACGCTGGCCCGAGCGCAGCGACAGGCGTCCATGCGACGGATGTGTTGCCGAGCGGCCTGACGTTCACCGCGACCGGCTCGAGCCTGGCCTGCACCGAGGCCAGCGGCACCGTGGAGTGCGACTTCGGCGGCGTGGCGATCGGCGACACCGAGACCGCCACGATCAGGGCGACCACCTCCTCGCTTGGCACGATCCCCAACACGGTGACCGTCGACGGTGCGGAGGGCGACGCGGTCGGCAACAACGACTCGGCCACCGCGCTCACGCTGGTGAACCCCGCCGCCGACCTCGGCGTGACCCTCGCGGGGGCGCCCGACCCGGCCCTGCTGGGCGGCACGATCGCCTACACGGTGACGGTGTCCAACACCGGCCCGAGCGCCGCGACGAACGTGGCGGTGACCGACGTGCTTCCCGCGGGCGTGGACTTCGTGGCCGCCGGATCGACGTCGACCTGCACCCTGGGCGCCGGCACCACCACAGTGACATGCGACTTCGGCGGGGTCGCGGTGGGCTCGCCCGAGACGGCGACGATCTCGGTCACCGCGACCCAGACGGGCCCGATCCTGAATGCCGTCTCGGTCCACGGCACCGAGGGCGACCCGTATGCCGGCAACGACACGACGAGCACGACGACGACGGTGAATCCGGCGACGGACCTGTCGGTGTCGCTCGCGGGTGCGCCGAACACCGCGCTGCTCGGCGGGACGATCACCTACACGGTCTCGATCGCGAACAACGGACCGAGTGCCGCCACGGGCGTGAACGTCTCCGACACCTTGCCGGCAGGCGTCACCTTCTCCGCGGCGGCATCGTCACCGACGTGCAGCGAGACCACCGGGGTCGTGACCTGCCCCTTCGGGAGCGTCGCGAACGGCGGGACCGGCACCGCGACCATCGTCGTCACGACGACGCAGACGGGGCCAGTCGCGAACACGGTGACCATCGGTGGCGCACAGGCGGACCCGGTCCCCGGGAACAACTCCTCGACGAAGACGACCACGGTCGCGCCGTCGGCCGACCTGTCCGTCGCGCTGTCGGACACGCCTGACCCGGCGCTGTTGGACGGCACCATCGTCTACACCGTTGCCGTGACCAACCACGGACCGAGCGACGCAGTGGGCGTGTCGGTGACCGACGTGCTGCCGGCCGGGACGACGTTCTCGGCCACGGGCACGGATCCGGCGTGCACGGAGGCCTCCGGCACGGTGACGTGCGACTTCGGCGCGGTCGCGAACGGTGCGACGGAGCAGGCTGCGATCGCCGTGACGACGACGCAGACCGGTTCGATCCCCAACGAGGTCACGGTCCACGGCGCCGGGCAGGCCGATACCGTGCCCGGCAACGACACGGCGACCGAGGCCACGATGGTGGACCCCTCCGCCGACCTCGGCGTGACGCTCACCGATTCGCCTGATCCGGCGCTGCTCGGCGGGAGCATCGCCTACACGGTGACGGTGACCAACAGCGGCCCGAGTGCGGCCACGAACGTCCTGGCCACGGACGTGCTGCCGGCTGGCGTGACCTTCCGCACGGCCGGCACCACGTCCACGTGCACGAACGCGAACGGCACGGTGACGTGCGATTTCGGCAGCGTGGCGTCCGGGACACCCGAGACGGCGACGATCGTCGGGACCACCACCGCGACGGGTGGCATCTCCAACACGGTCACCGTCGACGGCGCCGAGCGTGACGTGATCGCGGGCAACGATTCGGCGACCGCCACGACGATCGTGAACCCGTCGGCGGACCTCTCCGTGTCGTTGTCCGACGCGCCCGACCCTGCGCTGCTGGGCGGCGCCGTGTCCTACGTGGTGACGGTCGGCAACGCCGGTCCGAGCGACGCGACCGCCGTGCACGCGACCGACGTGCTGCCGGCGGGGCTCGTGTTCCGCCAGGCGGGCACCTCGGGCTCGTGCACCGACGCCTCCGGCACGGTGACGTGCGACTTCGGCGGCGTGGCGAGCGGGACGACCGAGACGGCGACCATCGTGGCCACCACGGCGCAGACCGGGACGATCACGAACACCGCGACGGTCGCCGGTGGCGAGACCGACACCGTCCCCGGCAACAACACCGCGACCGCGACGACGATCGTGAACCCGGCGGCCGACCTCGCCGTGGGCGTGACCGACACGCCCGATCCAGCCACGATCGGCGGCGGCATCACCTACACCGTCTCCGTCGCCAACTTCGGCCCCAGCGCCGCCACCAACGTGCACGCCACGACGGTGCTGCCGGCTGGCGTGGCGTTCCGCACCGCCGGCACCACCCCGAGTTGCACCAATGCGGCCGGCACCGTGACGTGCGACTTCGCCGGCGTCGCGATCGGCGCCACGGAGACCGCGACCATCGCCGTGGCGGCGACCCAGACCGGCTCCACCTCTACCACCGTGACGGTTGCGGGGACCGAGGCGGACCCGGTCTCGGGCAACGACTCGGCGACGGCGACCACCATCGTCGGGCCCACCTCGGACCTCGACGTGACGCTCACCGACGCCCCGGATCCGGCGTTGGTCGACGGCACCATCACCTACACCGCATCGGTCACCAACCACGGGCCGACCCCGGCGACCGGTGTGCTGGCCACGGTGGCACTGCCGGCGGGGCTCACGTTCGTCGCAGCCGGCACGAGCCCGGCGTGCAGCGAGGCCACCGGCACGGTGACGTGCGACTTCGGTGCGGTCGCGGTCGACGCGACCGAGGCGGTGACGATCGTCGTGCGGGCAACTCGGGTCGGCTCGGTCACGACCACGGTCTCGGTCGACGGCGCACAGTCCGACGCGTTCGCGGCCAACGACACCGCGACCGCGATTACCACGGTGAACGCCGTCGCCGACCTTGCGATCGCCGCCACCGGCACGCCCGATCCCGTCACGGTCGGGAGCGACGTGGGCTACTCGGTCTCCGTGACCAACCGTGGCCCGAGCGTCGCCACCGGCGTGGTCGTCTCCGACACGCTGCCGGCCAGCCTGCGGTTCGCCGCGACCGGCAGCTCCACATCGTGTGCCCTGTCCTCCGGGGTCGTGCGGTGCACGCTCGGCACCCTCCCCAGCGGCGCGACGCAGACCGTCACGATCGAGGCGACGACCTCGGAGACGGGCTCGATCGACGACACCGTGCGCGTCGACGGGGCCGAGTTCGACCCGACCTCGTCGAACGACGCAGCCCGGGTGACCACCACGGTCTCCGCGGTGCCGACGCCACCCGACCCCAGCCCGACCAACGACCGCTTCACCGGCACGAAGGGCGACGACACGATCAACGCCGGAGGTGGCGACGACATGATCGTGGCGAGCGCCGGCACGGATCGCATCGACGGCGGCGCTGGCACCGACACGATCGACCTGTCGACCTGCGCCACTGCTCGCCTCGACCTGGAGGCCGGCACCCTCACTGGCTGCGGCGGCACGACCGCCCTGGTCGGCGTCGAGAACGTGATCGGTTCCGCCGGCGCCGACGTGTTGACCGGCAGCGACGGTGACAACCGGATCTGCGGCGGCCCCGGCAACGACCGGATCGACGGCGGCGCCGGAAACGACCTGCTCTGCGGTCAGGCCGGCAACGACCGCATCCACGGCGGCGCGGGCAACGACCGCCTGCTTGGCTCGCTCGGCAACGACCTGCTCGCCGGCGGTGCCGGCAACGACCTCATCTCCGGCGGCGGCGGCAAGGACGTGCTGGTCGGAGAGGCCGGCAACGACCGACTCGCCGGCGGTGCGGGCAACGACCGGCTCAACGGCGGCACGGGCAACGACACCCTCTCGGGGGGTGCCGGCGACGACGCGCTCTACGGCATGGCCGGCTCGGATCGCCTGTACGGCAACGCCGGCCTCGACACGCTGCTGGGCGGGACGGGCGCGGACGCGCTGTCCTCCCTCGACGGTGCACTGACCGACAAGCTCGACTGTGGCGTCGGCAGGGACCTCGCGATCGTCGACAAGCACGAGCCGTCGCGCAACTGCGAGCGCGTCACGTTCCACGGATGACCGCGTCGACGCCCACGACGATCGTGGGCGTCGACGCTCGTCACCGTGTCAGTTCGCGCCGGCCATCGCGGGCGGGACGGCCGCCGGCACGGCCTGCATGAACACCTTCATCGCGTTGGACGCCGCCACGTTGCCGAACGCCTCGTAGGCCTCGGTCGTGTCGGCCAACGCGAACTCGTGCGACGCGAGCAGCTCCGGGTGCAGCTGTCCGCTCTGCACGAGCCGCAGCAGCTGCGGGATGGTGTGCGTGTCCACGAGGCCCATCGTGATCGTGATGTCGCGCGTCCACAGGCGTTCCATGTGCAGCGTCGCGGGCTTGCCGTGCACGCCGATGTTCGCGATCCGACCACCGGCCGCCACGAGGTCCGCCGCCAGCTCGAACGTGGCGGGCGTGCCCACGGCCTCGACCGCGAGGTCCACGCCGTCGGGCAGGCCGATGCGCTCGAGGATCTCCACCGCCGTCAGGCCCGCGTTGTTCACCGTGTCCGTCGCGCCGAACGTCAGTGACCGCTCGAGCCGCGCGTCCGACATGTCGAGCGCGATGATCCGGCTGGGGGAGAGGAGCTTCGCCGTCATCATGACGCCGATGCCGATCGGTCCGGCGCCGATGACTGCCATCGTCTCACCGGGGGCGAGCCTGCCGGCGAGCACGCCGACCTCGAAGGCCGTGGGCAGCACGTCCGTCAGGAACAGCACCTGCTCGTCGGAGAGGTGTTCGGGCACGGGATACACCGACGTGTCGGCGAACGGGACGCGCGCGTACTCGGCCTGCACGCCGTCGATCGTGTGCCCCAGGATCCAGCCGCCGCCGCCCGTGCACAGGCCGTACTTCTGCCGACGGCACTGCTCGCACGAGCCGCACGACGTGATGCACGACACGAGCACGCGGTCGCCCGGCTTGACGCGCCGGACCGAGCTGCCCCCCTCCGTGACGATGCCGATCGCCTCATGGCCGAGGATCGTGCCGTCGGTCACCTCGGGCACGTCGCCCTTGAGGATGTGCAGGTCGCTGCCACAGATCGTGGTGGCGGTGACCTGCACGACGATGTCCGTCGGCTCCTGGATGCGTGCGTCCGGGACGTCCTTCCACGTGTGCTGACCGTCGTGCTCGTAGACCAGGGCCTTCATGTCGTCTCCCTCGGGGTGCTTCGGAGGCGGTGCTCGCTCGCTGGCGTGGACCGTCCTGTACCTCCACCTTGCTCGCCGCGTGACCCGCCCACATCGGCGTGGCACCCCGCTCGGCTGCGGGATGTCCGCACACCTCCGGGCTGCGGACAACCCGCAGCGATGCGGGGGGTTGCAGCGGACGCTCGCCCGCCGTCCGTCCGTGACACTGGAAGGCAGGGAGTGGTTGCACCGCGAGGTCGTCGCTCCATCCACGATCGTCAGGAGCCACCTCATGGACACCGCACTCTCCAGCCGCGAACGCGGCATCCGTGTCGCCCTCGCCGCACTCCTCGCCGTCGTCGTCCTCCGACTCGGGTTCGGTGGGACCACGCCGGAACTGGTGGAGGCGATCGGCGCGACGGTGGTGGGCCTGTTCGCACTCGGCACGGGCCTGTACGGCCGCTCGCCGAACTTCCTCGGCGCGGGCGGCGACTACGCCGTCGGCTATCTCGCGGCCCGGCTGTTCGTGGGCTGGGAGTTCCTGTACGCCGGCTGGGAGAAGCTCACGGGCGACGGCTGGGTCGGCTCGAGCGCGGGGACCGGCATCAGCGGGTTCCTCAAGAACGCGACCTCAGCCCGCATGACGAGCGGCGACCATCCGGCCGTCTCGGGCTGGTTCGCCGACCTGACGAGCAACGTCTTCCTGCCGCACGCGGAGATCATGTCCTACGCCATCGTCTTCGGAGAGCTCGCGGTCGGGCTCGGGCTGATCGTTGGCCTGTGCACCCGCACCGCCGCGTTCTTCGCGGTGACGCTGAACATGGCCTTCCTGCTCGGTGGGTCCACGAGCGCCGGCGTGAACCCGGAGATGCTGGTCGCCGGCCTGCTCGTGGTGACCGGTGCAGCCCTGGCGGTGCACACCCTCGGCGTCGACCGCGTCCTGCCCCGGATCCTGGGCCGTGGTCACACGGAAGCCGACCGGACCCCGGTCGCCATCCCGCGCGGCGCCCGCGCCGTGGGCGGGGCCTGAGGCGACCGACGACCGGTTCCCGACGAACGCGAGTAGTGTGGTGACCACGATGACCGCCGACCTCGATAGCACCTCGACGACCGCGGCCCGACTCGACGTCCTCGCGCACGACCTGCGCAACCGCCTCAACGTCCTGTCCACCGGCGTCCAGCTGCTCGCGGACGACAGCACCGAACCGCTCGCCGAGGAGGTCCGGGTCGCCTCGCGCGACCTCGGCGCCCTCATCGACCGCCTGGTCGAGGGGGCACGCGCCGAGGTCGGCGAGGGCCTGGACCCCGAGGCGGTCGACGTCGAGGCGCTCGTGGGGTCGGGCATACGTCGCGCGCTCCGCGACTGGGGCGCCGAGGTCGAGGGCGAGGCCCTCGGCGCCGTGTGGGGCACCGCTGCGACCTTCGGCCCCGGCGCGGAGCGGGTGGTCGCCGACGCGGTGGCCCGGTGTGCGTGGGAGGGGACGCGCGCGATCGTCGAGTGCCCCGAGCCGCTGGTCGTGACGGTCCGCAGCGGCCCCCCGATGGCGCCGACACGCCCAGCCCCCAAGCGGTCCGAGCGCGTCGTGCTCGCCGAGCTGATGGCGTCGATCGCCGCCGGTGCCGGCATCGCGCTGGACGACGACCCTGCCACCGGCGTGTCGATCGAGCTTCGGTTCGCTCCGTCGCCGACCCCGTGACGCGCGCCCCCTCGTCGGTCATTCCCCGACGAGGTGACTACCCACCGAACCTGCGAGCGTGGGTCCCCGACCTCGTGGCCGGCCTCACCGTGGGAGTCGTCGCACTGCCACTGGCGATGGGCTTCGGCATCGCGAGCGGCGTCGGCGCCGCGGCCGGCCTGGTCACCGCCGTGGTCGCCGGGTTCGTCGCCGCCATCTTCGGCGGCTCGGGCTTCCAGGTGTCGGGGCCGACCGGCGCGATGACGGTCGTGCTCGTGCCGGCGGTGGCGGCGCACGGCGTGGGTGCGGTGCCGGTGCTCGCCGTGCTGGCCGGCATCATGGTGGTGCTCGGCGGCCTGCTCGGCGCGGGCCGCCTCGTGACCCTGATCCCGTGGCCGGTGATCGAGGGCTTCACCTTCGGCATCGCCACGATCATCTTCCTGCAGCAGCTGCCGGTGCTGCTCGACTCGCGTCCTCCCGGCGGCGCGGGCGTGCTGCGGGGCACGTTCGACGTGCTGCGCCAAGCCGACTGGGCCCACGCAGGGGCTGCGCTGTCGGTGGCCGTGGGAGTCGCCGCGGTCATGCTGGTCGGGCGCCGACTGCGCCCGAGTTTCCCGGCCTCGCTCGCCGCGATCACCATCGCCACCGTGCTCGTCCGGGCGCTCGGCATCGACGTCCCGACGATCGGCGCGATCCACCCCGGGTCACTCGTGCAGGTGCCGGAGGTGCCCGGCGCCGGGCACGTCGCGGACCTGCTCCCGGCCGCCGCGACCGTGGCGCTGCTCGCCGCGCTCGAGAGCCTGCTGTCGGCCCGCGTCGCGGACGGCCTCGGCGACGACCACCGGGTCGAGCCGGACCGCGAGCTGTTCGGGCAGGGCCTCGCCAACGTGGCGAGCGGCCTGGCCGGTGGCATGCCCGCCACGGGGGCGATCGCCCGGACCGCCGTCAACGTCCGCGCCGGCGCGCGGACCCGGGCCGCGGCTGCCTTCCATGCCGTCGTGCTCGCTGCGCTCCTGGTCGGCGCGTCCGGCCTGCTCGCGCGCATCCCGCTTGCTGCGCTCGCCGCCGTGCTCATGGTGACGGCCACCCATATGGTCGACGTGTCCACCATCCGCGCGCTGTTGCGCGCCGGCAGGGCGTCCGCGCTCGTGTTCTCGATCACCGCGGCCACCACCCTCGCGGTCGACCTGGCCCGCGCCGTGGAGGTGGGCGTGCTGGTGGCGGCGTTGCTCGTCCTGCGCACCGCCGCCCAGGGGAGCGGGATCGAGGAGGAGGACGATGCGCGCATCTCCGAGCACCTCGACGACTCCGCGGTGCGACGGCTCCAGCGCGAGCACGTCGTCGTCTACCGACTGCAGGGCTCGCTGTTCTTCGGGGCCGCGCAGCACTTCCTCGAGGAGCTGGCGGCGCTCGAACGCGCCCGCGTGGTCGTGCTGCGCCTCGGGGCCCTGCACGTGCTCGACGTCACCGGCGCGCAGGTGCTGGCTGAGACGGTCGGCGACTTCTCGCGGCGAGGCGTCGCGGTGCTGGTCTGCGGGGCCCGTCCCCAGCACGGCCGCGTGCTCGCGGCCGTCGGCATCCCCGGAGAGCGCGTGCCACCGGATCGCTGCTTCGGCGACCTGGGTCTCGCGCTCGACCGCGCCCGCGTGCTGGCCTCAGCGGCGACCGCGCCGGCTGTAGCCGAAGCCGCCGCCGAACAGCAGGACGAGGATGAGGATGATCAGCAGGATGCTCATGGGTGCTCCGTGGACGAGTGACGTGACATGGAGGTGCCCCCGGCCGGAACGGCGAATCCCGGCGGCGCCGCGAACCGGTGCCAACCTCACCCCGGACGATCCGCGTCAGCGGCGCGAACGCGAACGGCGGGGCATCGGTGACACGTCACCGAGCACGGGCGGTCGGGTCGCCATCTCGCGCGTGGGGGCCGGCGTGCCGTAGTGGAGCCGGTTCTTCATGAGGCGACTGCCTCGCTTCCACCAGCGCACGAGCCGCCCGGCCGGGGAGATCGCCGTGGACTTCGACAGCACCGTCACGATGTTCCACGCGCCGCCCTCGTAGTGCGGCGCGGCCACCAGGAGGGCGATCTCGTCGCCCTGCAGCATGCGCGTCGTCCACCCGAACCCGGGCCGCAGCGGGGCGGACGCCGCCCAGCGCGGCGCGTCGAGGGTGAGCGTCTCGTCGCGAAGCGCGCGCTCGACGGTCGCGCTCAGCCAGCGTCGCTGCTGCTCGGGGTCGGGCTCGAGCTCGTCGACGCGCTCGTGCAGCCGCTCGCGCGCGTGCCGCGAGAGGCGCACCTCGAGGCCACGCGTCCACGCCGCCTCGAGCGTCACCCCGTCCGGTACCACGTCGTAGAGCAGGAGCGCGTCGACGGGGGCGCCGACGGCCTCCACGAAGTGCAGCGACTCGCGCAGCCGCTTCTTGGTCTGCACGTGACCCCAGGCCCGCGGCTGCTCGCGCAGGAGGCGCATGTCGTCGGCAGCCACGAGCAGCTGGTCGATCGCCCATCGCTCCAGCTCGTCGACGGTGTCGAACCACGGCAGCAGGCGCCGCTCGGCCGCATCCCGGATCTCCAGCTCGTCGTCCACACGCGCGACCCTACCCGCGCGAGGCCCGGCACCCGACGCGGAGCGTCAGGCTGCGCGGCGCGACACGCGCTGCAGCACCCGGTGCAGGTCGGCCAGGTCGTCGCCTGCGTCGCCGGCGTGCAGCTCCACGGGCGGCAGGCCGAACACGCCGCACACCAGGTCGAGCAGGAACTCCTCACGGTGGTCCACCGTGTGGTCCGACCACGCGACGTGCGCCAGCTCGTGCGCCAGCCGCGCCCCGACGCGCCGCGCATCGGCGTGCCGCTCCAGGTCCACCAGCAGCGCCTCGATCCCGGGTGGCGCGGCCAGCAGCTCGTCGAGGAGCGCGTACAGGCGCCGGTGCTCGCGGTCCGATCGCGCCGCGCGGTCGATGAAGTCCGCGATCTGGTCGGTCTCGACCTCCTCGATGCGCCCGTCGACCGCGGCCATCGCCACCAGGACCCGCAGCTGGACCTCGGCATCCGCGGCTCCGCTCGAGGTGGGCCGGCCCGTCAGGCGTTGCAGGAAGGAAGGCATGCACGGGTCATCGGCAGGTCGACAACGTGCCTTGATGGCGGACCGTCGCGTGGTTTTACCTAGAAAAGCGAACGGTCAAGCTGGTTCCGCGGAGATCGCGCGTTCAGACCACGTTACTGGCTGACGTGCCGGGCAGGTGCCTTCCACACCAACCATCCCTCAGGAGGCGACATGACGTCGACACTCGACGCAACCACCCCGCGGACCGGTTCCACCGGCGATGCGGGCGCACTGACACAGGCCAAGGACGCCGCCCTCGAGAAGACCGAGCAGGCCCGTCGCAAGATCGGGTCGCAGGTCAGCGAGCGCGTGCGCGACCAGGCCGACCAGCACTCCACGGCCATCGGTGGCCACGTCTCCAAGATCGCGGAGGTGCTCCAGGACGCCAGCTCGAGCCTGCGCACCAGCGGTGAGGACGCACCCGCCAAGGCAGTGGACACGATCACCGAGCACGCCGAGAACATCGGCTCGTACCTCTCCAACGTCGACGGCGAGACCCTGCTGCACGACCTGGAGGACGCTGCTCGCCGGCGCCCGTGGGCCACGGCCGCCACGCTGTTCGGCGTCGGCTTCGCCGTGTCGCGCGTGCTCGGCGCATCGAGCCGGTCGCGCTACGAGTCGCGTGGTGGCCAGACCCGCCAGTCGCTCGCACGCACGAGCGGTGGGTACACGCCGTACCCGACCACGGGCGGCACCGTGGGAGCCGGTTCGATCGGAACCGGTTCGACGATGGGCTCGGGCTCGACGCTCACGAACGGCGCAGCGAACGTGCCCGTCGGGGGTGTGGGCAATGACTCCTACTGACCCCGCGAACGGAGCCACGGCCACCTACGAGAACCCGATGCGCGAAGAGGGCATCGGGGAGCTGATGAAGCAGCTGGCGCACGACACGGCCACGCTGGTGAAGCAGGAGATCGAGCTGGCCAAGGCCGAGACGGCGGAGAAGGGCAAGAAGGCGGGCCTCGGGCTCGGGATGTTCGGCGGTGCGGGCCTGCTCGGCCTGCTCGGTGCCGGCACCCTGACCACCGTGTTCGTCGCGGCCCTGGCGGAGCTGACCGACCACGTGTGGATCGGGGCGCTCATCGTCACCGTCGTGTACTTCGCCATCGCCGGCGCGCTCGCGCTCGTCGGCAAGAACAAGGTCCAGGAGGCGCTCCCACCGGCCCCTGAGCAGACCATCGAAACTCTGAAGGAGGATGCGACATGGGCAAAGACCCAAGTGAAATCCGCGCGGAAATAGAGCGGACGCGAGCAGGCATGGCCGACACGGTCGATGCGCTCGCCTACAAGAGCGATGTCAAGGAGCGAACCAAGGACAAGGTCAAGGGCCTCGTCGACAAGCCGAAGGGCGCATTCATGGGAATCAAGGACAACGTCGTGGGCACCGTCAGCAACCACACACCTGACCGGTCGACCATGCACGACGCATCCGACGCCGTGAAGTCGGCGCCGGGCCATGCGGTCGATGGCGCCAAGCGCGTCGGCGGCGTGATCCGCGAGAACCCGCTCGGCATGGCCCTCGGTGGCCTCGCCCTCGGGTTCGTGGCGGGCCTCGTGCTGCCGTCGACCGAGTTCGAGAACGAGCGCCTCGGTCCGATCAGCGACCAGCTCAAGGAGTCCGTCAAGGACACGGGCCAGGAGCTCATGGACCACGGCAAGGAGATGGCGCAGGTCGCGGCCGGTGCTGCCACCGACGCCGTGAAGGAGTCGGCGCCGGAGGCCGCGCAGGACATGGCGTCCTCCGCGAAGGAGAAGGCCGGCAGCCTCACCTGACGCACCGCGTTCCACCGGCGGGGCCTCGATCCGATCGGGATCGGGGCCCCGTCGTCGTGGGCAGGGCGGGCACCTGCTACGGTGTGCGCAGGAGGGGAGTATCCCGCCAATCCGACGGTCGTCACTACGGTGTCCCATGACATCCGGCTGCGGACCCTGCCCCACCTGACCGGTGACGCAGGTGGGAGAGACCTCCATCACTGCACCCCGCGGGGTGCTCGATGGAGGTCACACGTGGAAACCGTCCCCCTGCTCGCCTGGATCATGCTCGCCGGCTTCGGCGCCGTCATGGTCGCACTCGACCTGTTCGTCGCCGGCTCCCCCGGCCGCCAGATGACCTTCCGCAACTCGCTCGCGTGGAGCGCCGTGTGGTTCGCCGCCGGGCTGGCCTTCACCATCCCCGTCTGGCTCTGGCTCGGCTCCGACCGCGGTGGGGAGTACCTCGCCGGCTACCTCATCGAGCGCAGCCTGTCGCTGGACAACGTCTTCGTCTTCGCGCTCGTGTTCGCCGGGTTCGGCGTGCCGGTCGCGGCCCGCCAGGCGGCGCTGATGTGGGGCATCCTCGGCGCCATCGTGCTGCGCGTGGCCATGATCCTGCTCGGCATCGAGCTGCTGGAGGCGGCGCACTGGCTGCTCTACCTGTTCGGCGCGTTCCTGGTCGTGACGGGGGTGCGCATGGCGACCGCCGACCACGACGACGAGGTGGACCTGGAGAAGAACCGCACGCTGCGTCTCGTGCGGCGGGTCGTCCCGCTCACGGATGGCTACCACGGCTCGCGGCTGACCGTGCGCGAGGGCGCGCGTCGGCTCGCGACCCCCATGGTCGCGGTGCTCGCGGTGATCGCGACCACCGACCTCGTGTTCGCGCTCGACTCGATCCCGGCCATCTTCGCGGTGACGCTCGACCCCTTCGTCGTGGTCTCCGCCAACGTGCTCGCGCTCGCAGGCATGCGTTCCCTCTACTTCCTGCTGGAGGGGATGCTCGGCGAGTCCCGGTTCCTGCAGCCGGCGCTGGCCCTGCTGCTCGTGATCATCGGGGCCAAGCTGGTCCTCGTCGACGTGGTGCACCTGCCGAACTGGGTGTCGCTGGCGCTGGTGGTCGGCATCGTCGGCGGCGGGATCGCCGCGTCGCTGCTCGTGCCGGAGCGCGGAGCACCACCCGCGCACGACTGAAGCTCGGGACTCGACCCGGAAGCAACCCCGCCTACGGTGATCGCGGGCGGCGGCTCGTACGGTGACTGGGACACCTCACCCCACGAACCAGGAGCAGTCGAATGTCGGTCACCAAACGAGCCAGGTACGGAATCCGCGCGGTCCTCGCGCTGTCGGCGGCTGCCGTCATCGCAGCGGGCTGTGGCGACGACGGGTCCTCGAAGGGCGCATCGACGACGCGCAGCGGCGACGCGAAGATGGCGGCGACCAGCGCAGCGATGAAGGATGGCGCGACCAAGGGCGGTGCCATGAAGGGCGACGCCGCCGCGGGCGGCGAGAAGGTGCTGGCCAGCACGGTCGAGTTCGACGCGGCGAAGGGCACGGCGACCCTCCCGGTCCACCGGGGCACGGGGCCGGACGGGAAGGCGACGTACTACATCGTCACCGAGTCCTCCGACGAGGCCGACGCGAAGGCGCGCGGCGTGAACTTCGCGCCGCGGCTCGCCAATGCGCTGGGCACGAAGGCGATCCAGCACGCAACGGGGAAGGACGGGGCGCTGCGGTTCGCCGCGAGCGTGGACTTCACGCCCAGGCGCGTGGTCAAGCCCGGCACGCAGGGGTTCCCGCCCGTGACCGCGGTCGCCGGCGCGCACGCCGGGGCGGGCTACAGCCCGCTGGTGGAGACCGGCACCGGCGTGGTGCTCAACGCGCCGCAGGTCGCCAACGCCACGGGGATGAACGACAGCGTGCTGTCACTCGATCCGAAGCAGGGGACCGTCACGCTGGCGGCGTTCACCGGGTTCGGTGACGGCCGGTCGATCCTGTACATCCGCACCGAGGGCTCGGTCGAACTGCTCGCCGCGATCGAGGGGACGACGCTCGACGCGTCGCTCAACTCGCTCCCCGGGCTCGCGACGGAGGGCCCGGCGTCACCGCGCCAGGCCATCGTGCCGATCGTCAACGGTGCGCGCACTGGCGCGGACCGGCAGGGCCTGGAATCGGCGCTGCTCGGCGGCGGCTCACCGCTCAACGTCGTGCAGTCGCTGCCCGGCAACCCGGCCTACAGCCCGATCTGGGACGTGGCCCCCGCCGCATGGACGCCGGCCGCGATCAAGGCCGGCTCGCGGAAGCTGCTGACCTCCACCGGTGCGGTCAAGGCGGCGTTCGAGCGGGGCGACCTGACGAGCGGCATCCCGGACGGGACCGCCAATGAGTCGCTCGGCGGGCTGCGCGCCGCCGGGTTCATCTCGAACTGCTCGGTCGTGGCAGTACTCGACGCCTAGGCGGCGCGGCGGTGCTCCACGTCGCCTGCCGCGGCGGGCGGCGTGAGGTGCGCCTCGGCGGCCGTCGGGGCGAGCGCCGGGAAGGCAAGCACGGCGCCGCCCTCGGGCAGGCCGGACGGCAGGTCGATCGGTGGGATGGCCATCGTCGGTGCGGCCGAGACGGGCGGCGCGTCGGCGACCCAGTCGGCCTCGGCGCGCCGGCGCACGACCTGCTCGAGGGCCGCCACCACGGTCGGGTCGAACGATTCGCCGCTCTCCTCGTGGAGGAGGGCGACGGCGCGCTCGAGGCTCCACGGTTCCTTGTACGAGCGCGAATCCGTGAGCGCGTCGTACACGTCGCACGCCGTCATGATGCGCGTCTCGAGGTCGATCTCGTCGCCCGCGAGGCCCTCGGGGTAGCCGCGCCCGGAGAGCTTCTCGTGGTGGCCCAGGACGATGCCCAGCTCGCCCTCGAACCCGCGCAGCTCACCGAGCAGCTCGGCGCCGAAGTCGGGGTGCGCCTTGATGAGGGAGAACTCCTCGTCCGTCAGCTTGCCGGGCTTGTGCAGTACGGAGTGCGGGATCCGCAGCTTGCCGATGTCGTGCACGAGGCCCGCCACCGCCAGCCGCCGAACGCTCGGCGAATCCAGGCCGAGCTCCTCGCCGACCTCCACCGCCAGCTCGGCCACGCGGCGCGAGTGGTTCCACGTCGAGGGGTCGACCTGCGACAGCGTGACGGTCAGGGCGTGCACGTAGCCGCCGAGCAGCTCCTCGCTCGAGGTCAGCAGCTCGCGACCGTCGACGTGCTCGGTGAGGCGCCACGAGGACACGGGGCGCCGCAGGTCGGCCGCGATGCCGGCGCTGATGCACGCGAACCCGATGAACTCCAGGGCGTGCCCGAACCAGAACTGCTCGTTGAAGGGCGTCGAGGTGATGTACACGCAGAGCGAGGTGCCGAGCACCACGATGCCGGTGAACAGCGTCGCGTCGCCGGGGCGACGGGTGAGGTCGGCGACACGGTGTGAGCGCCAGGCGGACCACCCGAACAGGGCGAGTGCCGGGGTGAGCACGACGTACGACGTGGGCGCCTGCATGAGCGCGAAGTCCGGGAGCGAGTGCGGGGCGGCGAGGCCGACGAGCGCGAACAGGGCGACGCCGACCAGCGTCGCCGCCTGCACGAGGACGATCGATCGTCGTCCGTGGCGGGCGCGCGGCGACAGTGACAGGGCGACGGCGACGAAGCTCGCCCCGATCGGCAGTGCCAGCACGCCGGCGACCTGGACGGTCGGTACGTAGCTCGCGAAGAACGGCCCGCCCGGCGTGGCGAGGCCATGCACGACCATCATGCCGCCGACGGCCGTGAACCCGCTCGCGACCACCGCGCTGCGCAGGTCGTGCCGCATCCAGGCGGCGTGGCCCGCCACCAGCGCAACCACGAAGGCGACGGCCGACATCACGCCGACCAGCAGCACGTGCGCGGTGACGGAGGCGAGCATGCGACCCGACATGAGGCCGGTCACCGGCGACGTGAGGGGCAGCAGGAGCACGACGAGGATCGCAGCGCGTGCCCGCGCGAGCGGATGCGAGAACAGGGCGGTCATGATTCCCGCATCGGCACCGGGCCGCGAGGCCTTAGTCCATCGCTGGAACGACGCGACCTGCGCATGTTCGCCCAGTTCCGGCGGACGTGACCGTTTACGGCGGTGGGCAACGGTGAGTTACTCCTGACCGTCAACGAACTGAAGGACGCAACATGGGTATCGGCGCTTCCATCCTCCTGCTCGCCGTCGGCGCGGTGCTGACGTTCGCGATCACCGTCTCGGACGCCACCGTCGGGAGCACGACGGTCGACTGGGACACCGTCGGCGTCATCCTGATGATCCTCGGCGCCATCGGCCTGATCTGGTCCTTCATGGTCATGAGCGCGTGGCGCGACCGGCGCCGCGGCGGCGTGGTCGAGCGCCCGGTCGACACGGTCGTCGAGCGCGACACCTACGTCGGGCCCTGATGCTCGGGTTGGTCGACGACGCGCGCCGGGTCGCGCACTGGGTGGTCGGCGCGCCGGTCGAGGCGTGGCGCTACGCCACGCGCTCGGTGCCGCTGTACCGCAGCGAGGTCACCGTCGCGGCCGACGAGGACCTGCTCGACGTGTCGACGCTCCCCGCCCACCTGGCGCAGGACGTGCAGCGTGCCCACCACGGCTCGGGCCCGGAGTTCCATCGCACCTACTCTGCGCGGATCGTGGGGTCGGGCGAGGACGCGGCAGCGGCGCTGCGCGGCCTGTCACGCGGGTTCGGTGACGCATCCCCCGGCGGCATGACCGAGGTCGAGGAGCCCGACCGCGTCCTGCGCGTCGGGGACGAGGTCAGCATCCACCTCGCCGGCCCATGGGACGCGCCCGTTCGCGTGGTCGACACGACGCCGACCTCGTTCCGGTTCGTCACGCTCGACGGCCACATGGAAGCAGGCGAGATCCAGTTCCACGCGCACGACGCCGAGGACGGCGCCATCGAGTTCACGATCGAGAGCTGGGCGCGCAGCGCCACGCGCGCCTTCGCCGCGCTCTACCACCCCCTCGGGCTCGGCAAGGCGATCCAGCTGCACATGTGGGCGACCGTGCTCGAGCGCGTGGCCGAGCGGTGCGGCGGGCAGATCGAGGACGGGATCCGCGTCGTCACCCGCCGCAAGGAGCACGTCGATGGCTGAGCCGGTCCGATCGTCGCCGCCGCCGCGGACCGGTCGCGCGTGGCGGGCACTCGATCGCCTCCACGACGTGCCGATCAACTTCGAGGCGCCGCCGGAGGACCGCTTCGACGCGGCCCAGGGGTGGCTGCTCGACACGTACTGCCAGCCGCTGCCGTCGGAGGCGCCGGGCCCGCCCGTTCCGGACGGACCGTTCGAGATCGCGCGTGCCAGCATGGAGCGCTACGAGTTCGCCGACCCGCGGCTGATCACCGCGATCTACTACCCCGACCAGGAGCTGCGCGGGCGCACGATGCTGCTGACCGGGCGGTTCCTGTTCATGCGCTTCCGCATGGGCGCGCGCGTGAACAACGTGGTCGACCAGACCGCAGCGGTCGACGGTCGCGACGTGCGGGTGTGGGGGTGGAGCTACCAGACGCTCCGCGGGCACCTGGAGACGGGGCAGATGCGGTTCCAGGTCTGGAAGTACCTCGACGACGGGTCGGTCCAGTTCCACATCGACGCTGCCTCGCGCCCGGCGCGCGACGCCAACCCGGTCGTGCGCATGGGCTTCCGCATGTTCGGGCGGCGCCTGCAGCTTCGCTTCGCCCACCGCGCGTGTGCACGGATGGACGCGATCGTGCGCGCCCGCATGGCCGGTGAACCGGTGCGCGAGCGGCTCGTCGACTCGGTCGACGTGCGGCCCGTGTCGTCCGCCGGCCCGGCTGGAGGAGGCGCCTGATGGGTCGACGCGCGGTGTTCGGCGTGCTGGTGGCGATCGCCGTCGTGGCGTTCACCTGGTTCTCGTCCGAGAAGCAGTCGGTGCCGGTCACCGGCCGCACGCAGCGGGTGGCGATGAGCGACACGCAGCAGGAGCAGCTCGGCCTGCAGGTGTTCGACCAGACGCTGCAGGAGCAGCAGGGGGCCGGCAACGTCATCACGACCGGGCCGCAGTACGCGCAGGTGGAGCGGGTGGCCAAGCGCATCGCCAAGGTCGGGGCGGTCGACAAGCCGGAGTTCGACTGGGCCGTGGCGCTCGTGCACAGCGACGAGGTCAATGCGTTCTGCCTGCCGGGCGGCAAGATCGTGGTGTACACCGGGCTGCTCGGCGTCGCGAAGACGGATGACGAGCTCGCGACCGTGCTCGGGCACGAGGTCGCGCACGCGGTGGCCGAGCACGGCGCGGAGCGCATCCTGCGCGAGCAGCTCACCCAGCGCGCGGTGACGGCGGCGTCGGGGGCGTTCGCCGACGACCCGCAGCGCTACCAGCAGGTGGCGGGCCTGCTCGGTGCCGGCGCGCAGGTCGGTCTGTCACTGCCGTGGGGTCGCGCGCAGGAGAGCGAGGCCGACCACATCGGCCTCATCTACATGGCACGCGCCGGCTACGACCCGCCCGCGGCGCTCACGTTCTGGAAGCGCATGCAGCGCACCACCGAGGGCGGCGCGCCGCCCGAGTACCTGTCGACCCACCCGTCGGGCACGACGCGCATCAAACAGATCCAGGGCTGGATCCCGGAGGCCCAGCGCGAGCGCACCCAGCACGACGAGGTCGAGGGCGACGTCGCCGCCTGACACGCGGGTCAGGCGCCGGCCAGGCGGGCGGCGAGGGCGGCGGCGACGCGGGTGACGTTGGCGGCGTTGGTGGCGAGGACGTCGTCCCACATGGCGTCGTCGCCCGCGGCGAGGCGCGTGGCGCCCGCCCACCCGCGGCCGGCGAGCGTGCGGGCGAGGGCGGCGTCGTCCGGGTCGACCTCCTCGAGCAGCGCCACGAGCTGCATCGCGACGAGCCGCGGCAGGTGGCTCACGAGCGCCACGGCGCGGTCGTGCTCGTCCGCCTCGGTGAGGACGGGGTCAGCGCCGGTCGCCAGCACGAGCCGCTCGAGGCGCTCGACGGCCACGGGCGCGGCGCCGGGGACGGGGCAGATCGCCCAGCGCGCACCCGAGAACAGCTCGGGGTCGCTCGCGCCCACGCCGCTCGCGGTGCCGCCCGCCATCGGGTGGCCGCCGACCAGCTGCAGCCCGAGTGCCGGGTCCACCGCGCCCATCGCCGCGAGCACGTCGACCTTGGTGCTGCCCACGTCGGTGACGAGCGTGCCGGGCCGCGCGTGCCGCGCCACCTCCGGCAGCAGGCGCACGATCTCGCGCACGGGGGTTGCGAGCACCACGATGTCGGCCGCCGCCACCGCATCCCCGAGCGACGCGAGCTCGTCCACGACCTCGAACGCGCGGGCCGTGCGCTCGGCATCCGCGTCACCCGGCGCAACGACTCCGATGCGCCGCGCGCACGCCCCGACCAGCGCCCGTCCCACCGACCCGCCCAGCAGTCCGAGGCCGACGATCGCGACCGTCGAGTCCAGCAGTGCCGGCGCGTCGCCCCCCTGCGTCACGGCGCCGTGGTGGGCGTGCGGATCAGCGTGCGGTCCACCGCCTGCGCGATGCGCTCCACCCCGTCGAGCAGCTCGGCGAACGCGGCCGGCCGCAGCGACTGCGCCCCGTCGCTCACCGCGTCCTCGGGGGAGGAGTGCACCTCGATGATGAGCCCGTCGGCGCCCGCCGCGATCGCCGCGCGCGAGATCGGGGCGATCAGGTCGGCGCGCCCGGTGGCGTGGCTCGGATCGACGATCACCGGCAGGTGCGACAGCCCCTTGAGCACCGGCACCGCGTTGACGTCGAACGTGGAGCGCGTCGCCGTCTCGTACGTGCGGATCCCCCGCTCGCACAGCAGCACCTGCGCGTTGCCCTGCGACAGGATGTACTCCGCCGCGAGCAGCAGCTCCTCGATCGTGGCGCTCATGCCGCGCTTGAGCAGCACGGGCTTGGGCTGCCGCCCCACGGCTTCGAGCAGCCGGTAGTTCTGCATGTTGCGCGTGCCGAGCTGGAGGATGTCGACGTAGTCCGACACCATCTCGACCTCGTCGGAGCCCATCACCTCGGTGATGATGGCCATGCCCGTCGCGTCGCGGGCTTCGGCGAGGATCTTGAGTGCCTCCTCGCCGAGCCCCTGGAAGCTGTACGGCGACGTGCGCGGCTTGAACGCCCCGCCGCGCAGGATGGTGACGCCCATCCCGGCCAGCTCGCCGGCGATCTCGAGCGTCCCCTCGCGATCCTCCACCGAGCACGGTCCGGCCATGAGCGCGATGCCCGGCCCGCCGATCGGCGTGTCGCGCACCGTGAAGACGGAATCCTCCGCCGAGAAGTTGCGGCTCGCCAGCTTGTACGGCGCCCCGATCGGCACGACGCTGTCGACGCCGCGCATCGACCGGAAGTCCTCGGGGTCCGCGGGGCGGTCCTGCCCCGTGCCGACCACGCCGATCACGACGCGCTCGGCGCCGGGTGACAGGTGCGGCTGGTAGCCGATCGACTCGATCCGCTCGACGACGGTGTCGATCTCTTCCTGGCTCGCGCCCACGCGCATGACGACGATCATGTGGTCGTTCCTTCCCGGCTCGGGCCGGCGGTGCGCAGCGATTCGGTGCCGCGCAGGTAGACATGGCGAACTTCTCGTGGGCCGCGCGCGGTGTTCCAGTGCAGCAGCGCGCGGATGCAGCAGCCGGGGGCGCCGGGCTTGGCCAGCTCCACGGCGCCGAGCATCGGAACGTGCTCCCAGCCCATGTGGCGCACCGCCTCGGCGGGGAAGGCCGCGTTCAGGTCGGGCGTGGTCGTGAAGAACGCGCTGGCCAGGTCGTCCGGCTCGATCCCGTTCTCCTCGACCATCGCACGCACCAGCTCGAGGATCGCCTCGCGGATCGCCTCGGCGGTGTTGCCGTCGGCGAGCGTCGCGCCACGCACGCCCCTGCAGGTGGTGGCCGCGCGCGGCTCGGTGGTGTCGGTGCTGGTGCTCACGCGAGGGGCGATACCCGCCTGCGCCCCGAACGACCCGTCACGCGTCGCGCATCGCCGACGGCGGCGGGTTGGCACCCTCGGCCGTCTCGGGCAGCTGCTTCTCGCTCGGCTCGTCGCGCGGGTCGAGCTGGATCTGGTCGAGGGCCTTGCGGTCGCCGTGCTTGAGCTCGCGCGTGCGCTCGAGTTCCGCGTTGAGCTGCTGCCCGAACAGCACCGCCAGGTTGGTGATCCAGATCCACACGAGGAACGAGATCACTCCGCCCAGCGCGCCGTAGGTCTTGTTGTACGAGCCGAAGTTCGCGACGTAGAACCCGAACGCCGCCGACGCGACCGCCCAGATCACGAGCGCCGCGACGCTGCCCCGGGTGATCCACGCGAACTTCGGGATCTTCGCGTTGGGCCCGAAGTAGTAGAGCACCGAGAGCATGAGCAGCACGATCGCCGCCATCACCGGCCACTTCACGACGCTGAACACGGTCTCGCCCGTGTTGCCGATGTGCAGCGCGCTGGCGAGCGCGCTCGACAGCGGCCCGCTCACGACGAGCGCGATGAGCACGAGCGCCGCGAGCAGCACCATCATCAGCGTCACGAGCAGCTGCAGCGGCTTGAGCTTGAAGAATTTGCGTCCCTCCGCCTGCTCGTAGAGCGCATTGGAGGCCCGGGAGAACGCGCCGACGTAGCCCGACGCGCTCCAGATGGCGCCGAAGATGCCGAGCACCAGCATCACCGCTCCGGTGCCGCGGCTCTTCGTGATGTTGGAGATCGCGTCCTGGATGCTCTTGGTGTCACTGCCCGGTGACACCTCCTTGAAGATCGTCTTGATCCCGTCCGTGAGCGTCGTGGGATCCATGACGAGGCCCATGATGCCGACGAGCGCGATCAGGGCCGGGAAGAGCGCGAGGATGGCGTAGTACGTGAGCGCAGCCGCCCAGTCCGTGCAGTTGTCCTGCGAGAACTCCTTCGCGGTGCGCTTGAGCGTCTGCACCATCGAGGTGCCGTCGGGCGTGCTCGTGGAGTCGTCCGACTTCCCGGAGTCCGACTTCGTGGAGCCGGACCGTGTGGATGCGGTGGTGGTCATCGTGTCCTGCTCCTACGCGTTCGTGGTGTCGATCTCGACGTGCTCGGTGCGCAGGTCCGCCTCGACGCGGTACTGCTCCGACACGGTGTGCTTGCGCACGATGATTCGTTCGCGCACGACCA
>JAOPYS010000129.1 GCA_025964465.1 Thermoleophilia bacterium | reverse complement strand
CGGGCGGCCTGGGTTCGGGCGCGGACCCGCAGATGGGCAAGGCGGCCGCCGAGGCCAGCTACGACCACCTGCGCCACGTGCTCAAGGGCTCGGACATGGTCTTCGTGACGTGCGGCGAGGGTGGCGGCACCGGCACCGGTGCGGCGCCGGTCGTGTGCCGCGCCGCGCGTGAGCTCGGTGCACTGACGGTTGCGATCGTCACGACGCCGTTCTCCTTCGAAGGTTCGACGCGCCAGAAGAGCGCGGGAGCCGGGCTCGAGGAGCTGCGTCGCCACGCGGACACGGTCATCGTCATCCCGAACAACCGCCTGCTCGAGGTGCTGCACCGCGACGTGTCGATGGTGGAGGCGTTCCGCGTGGCGGACGACGTCCTGCGCCAGGGCGTGCAGGGCATCACCGACCTCATCACGATGCCGGGCCTGATCAACGTCGACTTCGCGGACGTGCGCACGATCATGAGCGACAGCGGCAACGCGCTCATGGGCATCGGCTTCGGCACGGGCGAGACGCGAGCGCGTGACGCGGCGCTCAGCGCCATCGGCTCGCCGCTCATCGAGCAGTCGCCGGCCGGCGCGGGCGGCATCCTGCTGTCGATCTCCGGCGGCGACGACCTGACGCTGCACGAGGTCACCGAGGCCGCGCGCATCATCCAGGAGAACGCGGCGCCCGATGCCAACATCATCTTCGGCGCAACGGTCGACAGCCGGCTCTCGGGCCAGGTGTGGGTGACGGTCGTGGCGACCGGGTTCGGCGACGCGGGCAAGGCGAAGTCGCCCGGCGCGCACTACGCCGGCACCGTTCGCACGGATCGCGGCGGGCAGATCCAGACCCCGCCGCCCTCTGGTGGCGACGAGGACCTCGACCTCCCCGACTTCCTGCGTTGATGCTGCAGTTCCTGCTCCTCGGTGCCGTGCTCGTCGCGGTGTGGACCGTGCTGGCCCTGCTGGCCGACCGGTTCATGACGCCCCACGCGGCGGCGGCATCGACAGAGGCGCCCTGATGCGTCGCGTGCTCGCTCGCGCGTTGCCGGTGGCGCTGCTGGCCGCCGCAGGCGCGACCATCGTCGCGGGCTACCGGAGCGATGCGGACTCTGGGCTGGTTACCATGCTGCTGGGATTCGTCCTGCTCGGGCTCGCCGTGTGCATCTGGATGCCGACCGTGCCGTCGATCGGTGCGGTGCGCGAAGGGCGGGGCGCGCCTGCCAGCAGCCTGCCTCCGGAGCAGATGCCGAGCCCGTACTACGGCAATGGCCAGATGTTCGGTCCAGGTGCGCTCGGCGACTCCGGCGGCGCCGACGGCGGGCAGTCCTAGCCCTGTCCTCCTGACGGGACCGTGTGACATCAGGCCCGCTGAGAGGGCGCTGGCGGAACACGGTTCGCTGTCGCGCGGCCACGCGGGCGGCCGGAGTGCGCCGAACGGTCGCGTCGGCCGGCGTGATGCGAGGTTCCGCGGGGATGGGAGGGCGATGAGCTCCGTCGCGCCAACCACCCACGCACGCACGCTCGCGCCCGGAAGCTCGGGCGTCGACGTCGCCCGGCTCAAGGCGCGACTGCGCGCACTGCACTACGCGGTCGACCCGGGGCGTACCTTCACCGACGCGACGCGCAACGCGGTGATGGCGTTCCAGAAGGTCAACGGGCTGGAGCGCGATGGGGTCGCCGGCGTGCGCACGCTCGCCGCGATGCGGCATGCGAAGGGCGTCTCGGTCGGGCACGGTGAGGCATCGCGCGTCGTGGTCGACCTGTCCGACCAGGTGCTGTTGGTCGTGCGGGGCGGTCGCGTGCAGCAGATCGTCAACGCGTGCACGGGCAACCCCGACCTGCCCGATGGGCGGGGCGAGGCGACCCCCGTCGGCACGTTCCGCGTCGGTCGCCGGGTGCGTGGCCCCGACCGCGCCGAGCTGGGCGTCCTGTACTCCCCGAGCTACTTCACCGGCGGCATCGCCGTGCACGGCGCGCCGAGCGTGCTCGCGACGCCGGCCAGCCACGGCTGCGTCCGCATCCCGATGCACCTGGCCCAGCCGATCCAGGACGCGATGCGCGCAGGGTCGCAGGTGCAGGTCCGTCCCTGACCGGGCCCGCTAGGGTGACCCGATGGGAAGCAATCGACTCGAAGCGTTCAGCGACGGCGTGCTCGCCATCGTCATCACGATCATGGTGCTGGAGCTGGACATCCCCGGCGAGCCGACCTGGCACGCGCTCGGCGAGGTCGTGCCGACGCTGCTCTCCTACCTGCTCAGCTTCGTGTACATCGGCATCTACTGGAACAACCACCACCACATGGTGCACCTGCTCGATCGGGTGAACGGCGGTGTGCTGTGGGCGAACCTGCACCTGCTGTTCTGGCTCTCCCTCGTCCCCTTCAGCACCCGTTGGCTCGACGAATCAGGGGCCGCCGAGGTGCCCGTGGTGGTCTACGGCATCAACCTGCTGCTCGCCGCGATCGCGTTCTACGTGATGGTGGAATCGATCTTCGCGGTGCAGGGTCGAGACGGTGCGCTCGGACGAGCGCTCGGCGCGAACCTCAAGGGCAAGCTCTCACCCGTGCTGTACGTCGCCGGCATCGCCCTCACCTTCGTCGCGCCGTGGCTCGGCCTCACCCTGTTCGCGCTCGTCGCGCTCGTCTGGCTCGTGCCCGACCGCCGCGTCGAGGGCTACGTGACCCGCGACGCCGCCTGACCCTGGCCCGGCGGGGTACGGTCACGGCATGTTCGCCTTCATCGGAAGCCTCGTCGTCGTCGGCCTGCTGCTCTGGGCCGGGTACTCAACCATGAGCCGGCGGCGGGGGCTCGAGTCCATGTACGAACCCACGCGCGCCGAGCACGCGGCGGCCGACGCCGGGCGCGTCGGCGCGTTCGGCACGACGGGCGAGCCGGGCGCGACCGGCGTGGGTGCGCCGACCTACCTCGACGACCAGGGGCACGGCCTGCACGACCCGGGGCTGCCAAGCGACGACGCGTGAAGCGCGCGGCCGCACCGGCGTCACGAGCCGCGTCCGATAGATTGGACGGATGCAGCAGGTAGGAGCCATCGCCACGGGCCACGAGGCCAGTGCGCGCGCAGGGGCGGAGATCCTCGCCGACGGAGGCAATGCCGTCGATGCGGCAGTCGCCGCGGCGTTCGCGGCCTGCACGGGCGAGCCGACGCTCACCGGGCTCGGCGGTGCCGGGTTCGCCACCGTGCACATGCCGGGCGGCGACGACCACACCTTCGACTTCTTCGCGTCCGTCCCCGGCATCGACGGCACGGTGGAGATCGCCGGCCACCCCGTCCCCGTCGACGTGCTCTTCGGCGCGACCACGCAGACCTTCCACGTCGGGGCGATGTCCTGCGCCGTGCCCGGGTTCGTGAAGGGCGTGCTCCACATCCACGGCCGGTTCGGCACCATGCCGCTCGAGCGCGTGCTGGAACCGGGTATCCGCCTCGCGCGCGAAGGCGTCGTGATGCCGGCCACCCAGGCCTACTGCCACCACCTGCTCACCCCGATCCTCACCCGCCGGTCCGAGGGGCGACGGATCTTCTCGCCGGCCGGGCCGATGCTCGTGGCCGGCGACCGCTTCGTGCAGCCCAGGCTGGCCGAGACGATCGAGCTGATCGCCGCCGAGGGTGACGCCGCCTTCTACCGGGGGGACCTCGCCCGCGAGATCGTGGCGTGGAGCGAGGCGGAGGGCGGGCTCATCACCCGCGCCGACCTCGAGCACTACGAGGTCGCCGAGCGCGCGCCCGTCCGTGGCTCGTGGCGCGGCCTCGAGTTCGTCACGCCGCCGCCTCCGTCCTCGGGTGGTGCGCTCATCGCGTTCGCCCTCGGGGTGCTGGAGCGCGCCAACGGCGGCGCCGACGGCCCGCCGATCGACCCCGATTCGCCCGACGGGGCGGCGATGATGGTCGCCGCGATGCTCGCCTCCAACGGCATCCGTGGGCGCGAGTTCGACGAGCACCTCTACACGGGCGACGTCGCCGCGTGGCTCGCCTCCCCAGCCGCGCAGGACCGTGGCGACGAGCTGTACGCCGCCGCGGCGCAGTCACCCGCGTCGCCGTCGTCGCGGCTCGGGTCGACCACCCACCTGAGCGTGGTCGATGCGTCGGGTGGCGCCGTGGCGATGACCACCACCACCGGGTGCGGGTCGGGCGAGTTCGTCGGCGAGACCGGCATCCACCTCAACAACATGATGGGGGAGGAGGACCTGCTCCCCGTCGAGCACGTGCTGCGCCCTGGCGAGCGCCTCACCAGCATGATGGCACCGAGCCTGCTGCTCGCGGACGGTCGCCCCGTGATGGCAGCGGGTAGCGCAGGATCCAACCGCCTGCGTGGCGCCATCCTGCAGCCGCTGCTGCGCCTGCTCGAGTCCAAGCGCGCGGGGGTCCCCGGCACGCTGCAGCACCGGCTCGATCGCGCAGTGCAGGCGCCGCGCGTGCACGCCGAGGCGGGTCTCGTGCAGGTGGAGCCCGGCAGCTCCGAGGAGGCGCTCGCCGAGCTCGAGGCCCGCGGCCACGTGCTGAACCGCTGGCCCGGCACCAACATGTACTTCGGCGGCTCCAACCTGGTGGCCGTCGACACCGACGGCACCTTCGCCGCCGCCGGTGACCACCGGCGTGGCGGCGGTGCCTACCTGGCCTTCGACGACGGAAGCGTGCGACGCGCATGAGCGACCAATCGATGACCTTCGAGGCCAAGCCCGCACTGCAGGGGCTGCGCCCGTACGAGCCGGGCCTGTCGGCCGAGGCGCTGCGCCGCCGCATCGGGGGCGACGCACCCATCGTCAAGCTCGGTTCCAACGAGGGGCCCTGGGGCCCGCTGCCCGGCGCCGTCGCCGCCATCACGGCGCACGTCGCCGGCCTGAACCGCTATCCCGACGGTGCCTTCCACGAACTGCGCGGGCGGTTGGCGGACATCACCGGCGCGCGCCCCGAGCAGGTCGTGCTCGGCAACGGCGCCGACTCGATCCTCATCAACCTCTCGCTCGCCCTGCTGCGACCGGGGGACGAGGTGGTGTTCGGCTGGCCGAGCTTCATCACGTACGCGCTCAGCGTGCGCAAGGTCGACGCCGTGCCGGTGCAGGTCCCGCTGGATGCGGACCATCGCTACGACCTCGACGCGATGCGCGCGGCCGTCACCGACCGCACGCGCATGGTCTACGTCTGCAACCCGAACAACCCGACCGGGACCTACGTCGACCGGGATCGACTGACACGCTTCGTCGACTCGCTGCCCGAGGGCGTGCTCTGCGTCGTCGACGAGGCCTACCACGAGTACGTGACCGCGCCCGACTACCCGGACGGGATCGGCGAACTGGTGGTGGCCGGTGGTCGCAGCAACGTGCTGGTGCTGCGCACGATGTCGAAGATCTACGGCCTCGCCGGGCTGCGCGTGGGATGGGGCGTCGGGCCTGCCGAGGTGGTGCGGGCGATCGACACCGTCCGCGGGCCGTTCGAGATGAACGCGCTGGCGAACGTCGCCGCGCTCGCCAGCCTGGACGAGCGCGAGCTGCTCGCGGAGCGCGTGGAGGCGACCGAGACGGGTCGCGCGTCACTGGCCGAGGCCCTGCACGAGGTGGGCCTGGCGCCCATCCCCGGGGTCGCGAACTTCCTGTGCGTGCCGCTGCCAGGCGGGGTCGACGCGGCGGAGGTCGCTCGACAGCTCGAGGAGCGCGGCGTGATCATCCGGCCCCTCGCGATGTTCGGCATGCCCGACGGCATCCGCATCACCGTCGGCGACCCGGACGACGTCGCCGCCGTCGTCGGCGCCATCCGAGCTGTCGTGCCCCGGATGCTCGCCGCGCACTGAGCGCCGCAGGCCGACTGCATCGCGGCAGCGAGGGGCAGGAGTCGCGCGTGGCCCTTCGCGCACCCCACCCGGACGAGCACGGCTCCCATCGGTACGTCCCGGAGGGCCCGCCGCCCGCGCGGCGCGTTCCGTTCGCCGGCCCGCGGAACTTCGCGGCCATGCGGGTTATGGACCAGATCCGCCGCGACCCCTTGCCCGTGCTGGCGCCGCTGCAGGCGACGTGGGGCGACCGCGTCGGGATCAGTGCGCTGCGCTACCGCATCGTGCTGCTGTACCACCCGACCGACATCGAGGCGCTGCTCGTCGGCGGCACGCACTCGGTCATGAAGGCCGAGGGCCTCCGCAAGGGCCGGTGGATGATGGGTGGGCAGCTGCTGGTCGCCGAGGGCGAGATGCACGCAGCGCAGCGCCGCGTGCTCGCACCGGCGTTCGCGGCGCGGCGCATCGAGGCCTACGTCGACACCGTCGCCGAGCAGTCCGACCAGCTCGTGACCGCGTGGGGCGACGGCGGCGCCTTCGAGGCCGAGCGGGCGATGGGGAACCTCGACCTCGCCGTCGCCGGGCGGACGATGTTCGGCGGGCGCGTGGAGGGTGCGGAGGCTGAGGAGATCACCGACGCACTCGAGGCGTGCGTGGATGCGTTCCCGCTCGCGATGTCGCCGCTGCTGGGCGTCGTCGACCGGCTCGGCCTCCCGCCCAAGGCGAAGGTCCAGCGGTCGCGCCGGAAGCTGAACCGCATCGTCAAGCGGCTCATCGAGGACGGTCGCGAGCGGCTCGCGCGCGGCGAGGACCGGGGCGACGTGCTGTCGATCCTCGTCGAGACCTACTGCGCGGAGGGCGCCACCCCGGAGGACTTCGACCTGCTCATCGACGAGGCGCGCGGCCTGCTGCTGGGCGGGCACGAGACGCTTGCGCGCTCGCTCGCGTGGGGCCTGCAGCTGCTCGCCGAACACCCGGACGTGCTCGAGCGCATCCGCGACGAGGTCGGCGCGGTCTGCGGGGACGGGCCGATCACCGCCGAGCACGTCGGGCGGCTCGGCGAGGCGCGCCTCGCGTTCCAGGAGACGATCCGGCTGTACCCCGCTGGCGGGATGCACGTGCGCGAGACCCAGGCGCACGTCCGGCTCGACGACGGCGTCGTGCTGGAGCCGGGCCTGCAGGTCGCGGTCCCGGTCTGGAGCGTGCATCGTGATCCCCGCTGGTGGCCGGACCCCGAGCGCTTCGATCCCGACCGCTTCCGGGTGCCCGACCCGGCTCGCCCGCGCTGGGCCTACTGCCCGTGGGGTGGCGGCACCCGCGTGTGCATCGGCCAGTCCTACGCCACGATGTTCGGCACGGTGCTCATCGCCACGGTCGCGCGCCGCTGGCGCCTGGAAGTGGCGCCAGGCTCGCGACCCGTGGCCGTCGCGCGCTTCACGGTCCGGTCCCGGAGCGGGTTGCCGCTCATTGCTCGGAGCTGGCATTGAATTTGTGATGTGAATGGTGCGCAAGCACTATTCGACGCATACCTCATGGTGGGTCATCATGCTCGCAGCACGCCACGGATGGCCCCCCTCCCCAAGGACCCGACATGCAGATCGCCCGCACCGCTCCCGCGCCCACCACCGACTGGGCGCACACCCCGCTCGGCAGCGTCGGGTACTCGGCCACGCTCACCAACCTCGAGCTGATCGACGACCTGGTCGAGAACTGGCGCGAGGAGGATTCCGACGCATGGCACGAGCAGGGCGCGTCGACGCTCCGCACGACGGGCGTGCTCGGCGCCCAGGAGGGCTACGCGACGCTCAAGGAGGCGACGGCGGCCCTGCGCCCCCTCACCGATGACGCGGTCGCGGACCTGGACGAGGCGTGGACCGCCACGAGCTCCGCGCCCCTGCACTCGGACAGGGCTGCTGCGGTGCTCGAGCACGACGGTCGCTACTTCGGTTACGCCGTGGACCGCAGCTTCGCGGCCACGGAGGCGTACGAGCACGAGCCGCAGGTCGAGGACTCTGCCCTGTACAGCGGCGTCCGCTACTCCGTCGACCTGCTTCCCGCGCCCGACACGAACTCGGCGCTGCGGGCGGTCGTCGACGGCTATGACGGCCTCTGGACGTTCGGCGGCTGAGGCGCCCGCCTGCAACTCCCGCCCGACCGCTCTCGATCAACTGGTGGGAGCGAAGCGGCCAGAGGAGGGCACCTTGATCATCGTCATCGTCGCATCGCTCCTCGTGTGCGCCCTCGTGCTCGCCTGCCTGCTCGTCACGGCGCTCGCGGGCGGCTGGGTGCGGCACTCCGTGGTGGTCGACGCGCCGGTCGCGGACGTCTGGGCCTACGGCTCGGATTCGACGCTGGCCAGCGAGTGGAGCGTGTTCTTCGACCACATCACTCCGGACGCGACGCCCGGGCGCCCGATGGACGGCACGGTCGGCGCCTTCCGCCGCTGCTACCGCGACCCCGCCGAGCAGGGGCCGACGTGGGACGAGACGACGGAGGCCATCGAGCCGCTGCGCCAGCGCCGCATCCGCACGTTCAACCTCGTCGGGTTCACGCTCGGGCCGATCGGCCGCGCGCAGGAGTACGACGTCTTCCAGGACTACGAGGCGATCGACGCAACCCACACGCGCCTGACCTTCAGCTCGTGCCTGCGCCGTCGCCCCGGCCTCGCCAACCTGCTGGCATGGCCGCTCGTGAAGGCCGTGTACGTCGTGTTCGCGCAGCCGGCGGGCCAGGAGGTGTTCGTCGTCAACCTCGAGAACATCAAGGCCGCCGTCGAGGCGCGCCACGCCGGCCGGCCCTACGTGCGCCCGCACCCCTGGGCGGCGCAGCTGCCCTGTGAGGCGACGCCGATCCGGTGGTGGCTCGCCAATCGCCTCGCGCGACTGACATCGCGGCAGCCCGGCTCGGTGTCACCCTCGGGCGAGCGGATCCACGCCACGGCGTAGGCCGTCGTGCCGCCCACTGGCCGCGAGGTCAGGCGGCCTGTTCGTCCGGGTTCGGCGGGCCCCACTGCGTCGGGTCGAATCCCGGCGCGGCGATCGGTTCAGGCGCGGCGATCGGTTCGGGCGCGGCGATCGGCTCGGGCGCGAGGACCGGCTCGGGAGCGATCGGGGCAGGCGCCGGTGCAGCATCGTGCACGTGCGCGGCGGCTGCGGCCGCCACGGCCTGCTGCGCATCGAACGCGGCCTGTTCCTGCGCTGCCTGCCGCTGGTACGCGTGCCAGTCACCCTCGCTCCACTGCGGGGCCGCGTCGGCCACCGGTTCGGCAGCCATCGGCGCGGCCGCCATCGTCGGCGCGTGGTCCTGCTGAACCGCGGGCATCGGCTCGTACTGCGGTGCCTCCGCCGGGGCGCCCGAGGCGGGTGCGGTCCACGCGGCCTCATCGCCCAGCTGCTGCAGCGCCCACGCCTCCGCCTCCTGCGTGGCTCCGCCTGCGGTCGGGGGCTGGCCGTCCAGCGCGGAGACCGCCGCGACGGCGCTGGCCGCCACGGGGTCGAGCTCGAGCACGTTGCCCTGCTCGTCCACGTGCTGCGGCTCGATCGTGCGCCCGTACTGCTCCATCACCTGCACGAACACGCCCTGCTCGACGAGGTCGACCATCGTCTGCACGACCTGTGGGTCGAACTGCCGACCGGCCCCCGAGCGCAGCTCGTGCACGGCCTGTGCCTGGCCGAGCGCGCGCCGGTAGACCCGGTCGCTCGTCATGCTCTCGAACGCATCCGCGACGAGGATGATGCGGCTGCCGATGGGGATGTCGTCGGCGACGAGCCCGACGGGGTAGCCGGTGCCGTCGAAGTGCTCGTGGTGGTAGCGCGTCC
>JAOPYS010000126.1 GCA_025964465.1 Thermoleophilia bacterium | reverse complement strand
CAGCCGCGGTCGTCGCATGCGGTTGTCGTCGACCGGGGTGACGGCGAAGCCGAACGGGAAGCCGAACAGGATCATGCTCCCGACGATCATCAGCGTGCCGATCGGGTCGAGGTGCCGGATCGGGTTGAGCGTGCGGCGGCCGTGGCGCTCGGGCGTGGGGTCGCCGAACCACGTCGCCACGTAGGCGTGCGCCATCTCGTGGAGGGCGAACGCGAGCAGGACGATCGGCAGCGCGAAGGCTGCGATCCGCAGGTGCTCGTTCAGTTCGCCCATGTCGCCTACGCCCCCGCGTCGTGCTGCGACGCGAGCTGCGCCAGCGCGCGCCGCTCGTCGTCCTCGCCCCGCAGCTCGCCGTCGAGCGTGCGCAGGAACAGCTCCCCGAGGATCCTGCCCACTGCGGGCCCGGCCGGCACGCCGGCCGCGACCACGTCGTCGCCGCGCACCGTCAGACGGGTGGAGCGCAGCGCGGCGTGGAAGGCGGCGAGGCGCGTGAGCAGCGCGGGGTCGTCGTCCGCGGCGAGGGCCGCGAGCGCGAAGGCGTCGTCGGAGACCTCGCCCAGCTCGCGGTACAGCTCGGAGTTGGGCAGGTCGCGCAGCTCCGGGCCACGCGTCAGGACGGCGTCGAGGACGAGCGCCAGCTCGAGCACCACGCCGATCGTCGCGGCGGAGAACCCGAGCCATCGCATCCATCCGGCACCGTCGTCACCGAGTGCGCGGACGAGCACGGCGAGCCGCAGCGTCCAGACGCGGCCGTTGAGCTCGGGGTCGTCGCCGCACGCACCGTCGATCGCAGGGAGCAGCAGCGGGGGGCGGAAGGCCGCCTCCAGGCGGGGCTCGAGGCGCTCGAGCACGCCCCACGAGTCGAGCAGGGTGAGCGGCTCCCAGGCGCGCTCGTGCAGCACGAGCTCGAGCTCGGCGCGGATCCGGTCGGCGCTGACGGTGGGGATGGCGCCCCCCTCGACGGCTGCGATCGCGAGCTCGCGGGTGGTGGGGTCGACCGTGAACCCCAGGCGCCCCGCGTAGCGCGCGACGCGGAAGATGCGCGTGGGGTCGTCGAGGAACGACGCCGGGTGCAGCACCCGCAGGCGCCGCGCCGCGATGTCGGCGATCCCACCGTGCGGGTCTGCCACGGCGTGGGCGCCGTCGGGCCCGGGCTCGAGCGCGACCGCCACGGCGTTGGCACCCACGTCGCGGCGGCCGAGGTCGACCGCGATGGTCGCGCCCTGGCGCACGGTCGGCAGCGCACCGGGCTCGAGGTACACCTCGTCGCGACACGACGCCACGTCGACGCGCAGCGCCCCAGCGACGACGGTCGCGGTGCCGAACGCGTGCTCGGCGACGACCTCGCCACCGAGCGCCGAGGCCAGCAGGTGGGCGAAGGCCACGCCCGACCCCTCCACGGCGATGTCGACGTCCGGGCCGGCACCACGGCCGAGCAGGGCGTCGCGCACGGCGCCGCCGACGAGCCACGCACCGTCGAGCGACAGTCCGGCGCCGCGCGCCGAATCGATCAGCGTGCGCGCCGCCGGGGCCGCCTCGAGGATGGCGCGTCCGTCTGGGACGGCCTCGTCACTCACCGACGGCGATGCACTCGATCTCCACGCGCGCGCCCGCGGGGAGCGCCGAGACCTCGAAGGTGGAGCGCGCCGGCGGCGTGGAGGTGAAGAACTCGCCGTAGACGGCGTTCATCGCGGCGAAGTCGCCCGCGAGGTCGGTGAGGAACACGGTCGTCTTCACGACGTCGCCGAGCGTCGAGCCGGCCGCCTCGAGCACGCCCTGGAGGTTCTGGATGACGCGGCGGGTCTGCTCCTCGACGCCGCCCTCCACCAGCTGCTGCGTCTCGGGGTCGAGGGGCACCTGGCCCGAGCAGAACACGAGTCCGCGGGCGGCGATCGCCTGCGAGTACGGGGCACCCGCGAGCGGGCGCGGGGCGCGGTCGGTGACGACGGGGTGGCGCTCGCTGGCGAGGCTCATGCTGGGCTCCGGGGTCGCTGCGACGCCCGGACGGGCGTCGGTCGCCGCGATCCTACGTCCCCCACCGATGCGGCGGTGCTCGACCCAACTCTGCGGCGCGCGAGTCGCGGCACCTACGTTGCTCTTACGTTCGAGGACGACGATGGAGGCATGGTCGAACTCCGCCAGCCAACCCGCCGCCGCCGGCGCACGGCGCCCGCACCGCGCCCCGCCGCCGTCACGGCGCTCGTCGCCGCCGCGGGCGTCGGCCTCGGCATGACGATCGGATTCGACGTGGTCGCCGAGAACGCGAAGACGCTCGGCGCGCCCGGTGGGATGCTCACGGCTGCCGGGCGCCTCACGGGGATGGTCGGCACGTACTGCCTGCTGCTGGCCGTGCTGATCGTGGGCCGGCTGCCGCTGCTCGAGCGCTCGGTGGGCCAGGACCGGCTCGTGCGCTGGCACCGCCAGCTCGCACCGTGGTCGCTCGTGCTGCTGGTCGCGCACGCCGTGCTGGTCACGCTCGGGTACGCGAAAGCGGCGCACGACGGGGTGCTGCACCAGACGTGGCAGGTCGTCACGACGATGACCGGCATGCTCTCGGCCGCGGTCGCCCTCGGACTGATCATCGCCGCGGCCGTCACGTCCATCCGCATCGCGCGCCGTCGCATGAAGTACGAGACGTGGTGGGTGGTGCACCTGTACAGCTACCTCGGGCTGGCGCTGTCGTGGT
>JAOPYS010000297.1 GCA_025964465.1 Thermoleophilia bacterium | reverse complement strand
GTCCGACGAAATCCTCGCCTCTGTCGCGCCATCCATGGCGCGACAAGCCTTCGCTCCCAGGTCTGCGTCGCGCCCTCGCGTGTGTCTGGGTGCTCGTGCAGCGTCGGACTGGTCCGGTCACGGGGTGGTGCCGCGCTGCGCGCGACGAATGGCCGCTGACGCTCGGCGTAACGACAGGTCCGCATACCGGACCCAGCGTCACGCGTACGGCTCGCGCACCCGCTGCGCGACCGTCACGCCGGGAGACCCTTGTCCCGAGCGGCGTCGATCCACGGCGCCCGCCTGCCGGTGGTACCTGCACTCAGCTGGCGGTCACGCGAATCCAGCCGTGAGCGAAGGCTTGTCGCGCCATGGATGGCGCGACAGAGGCGAGGATTTCGTCTGGACGGACGAAATCCAGCCGCGCCTTCGCGATCGGCTGGATCCGTGTGACCGCACCGCTCGGAACGCGTCGAGCTACTCGGCCGAGATCAGCGCCTTGGCCTGGGCGACGAGCTTGAGCGGGTCGAAGGGCTTACGAAGATATCCCTGCGCCCCACGGTCCGGCGCGTGGCCGAGCTCGTCCTCGTTGATCTTGCCGGAGAAGATCACGACGGGGAGGTCCTTGACGTCGAGCTTCTCGCGCACGCGGCGGAGCATCTCCCAGCCGTCGATGCCGGGCATGGAGACGTCGAGCATCATCAGGTCGGGGATGCGCTGGTTGATCTTGTCGATCCCCTGCTGCGCATTGGCGCCCTCGACGACCGCGAAGCCCTCGCGCTCGAGGCACTCGCGGATGACGGAGCGGACCTCGGCGTCGTCGTCGATGATCAGCACCATCGGCGCGCCGTCGCCACGCTTGCTCTGCGGCAGCGTCTCGCCGCTGGCGCCCTGCATGAAGCGGTCGAGGTCGTCGCGACGGAACCGGCGGTGGCCGCCCGGGGTCTTGAACGTCTCCACCCGACCCATGTCCGCCCACTTGCGGACGGTGCTCTGCGCCACCCCGAGATAGCGGGCTGCCTCACCAAGGGTCAGCCACTCGGGCGCCTCCTCGGCGGAATGGGTTCGCGCACTGCGGTAGCCGGTCATGCCGGAGACACTTCCCTTCGTTCCCCCGGGACTAACGGACAAGCTCGAACCGGGGGATGCTTCGTCGACAAAAACAAGGACCTACGCGCGGTCACAGCTGGCGGCAGACTATCGCACCAGCCGGTCACTGCTTGGGTGCAGCGGCAACGGCCTTCGTCCTGCCCTTCGGCTTGGCGGCGACCGTCACCGTCGTCACCACGGTTTCCGTGCGCGTGGGGAGGGTGGCCTGGACCTCGCCGAGGTCCGACGTCACCGTGACCTTGTCGCTGCGCATCTCGTCGTCGCCCGACAGCGTGCGGCCGTATCCGAGCCCGAGCACGAACACGCCCGCGAGCACGAGCGCCCAGAACACGAGGCGCACGAACCCCAGCAGCACGCGACGACGGCGGCGCCGGGCCCGCAGGCGCGAGCGGTCCCCTCGGCCCTCGCCCATCGCGGCGGCGTGGTCGGGTCGGCGGCGGGTCGACATCAGCCCAGCCCCACGCGGTAGTCGCTGGCGCGGCGCGCGTACCGGTGGAACGCCGCGTTCTGCACCGTGTCGAGCTCCCACGCCCACGGCGCATCCGGCGCCAACTCGTGCGCGATGCGCGTGCACCACGGCTCCGACGAATCCTGGATGGCCACGAGCTCGGCGCTGGCGAACACCTGCCCGATGTTGCGCTCGAGCTCGGCCATGATCCCCTCGACCACCCGCTCGAGGACGTCGCGCTTGTGGGAGTCGGCGGCGCAGCGTTGCACGCGCAGCTCGCCCTCCTCCCATCGCGAGCGGGCGTATTCGGTGATCGATTCTGGCTCGGCGAACTGGCTCACGGGGCATATGATGCGCGCGATGACGGACGCGCATCTCCTCGGCAGCGAGCGTACCAGCGACGATGGCGAGCCGCCAGACCCCGCGCTGGACCGCCGCGTGGTCGCCGGCCAGATCGGCCGTCACCCGCGGGCGATGGCGGGCGTGGCCGCGCGCTGCGTGTTCGGGATGCCCGCCGTGACGCGGCAGGCCGCGACCGACGACGACGGCCGCCCCTTCCCGACCGCCTACTACCTGACCTGCCCGCACCTCGTGCGCCAGGTGGACCGGCTCGAGGCGGCAGGTGGCGTGCGTCGGTGGGAGGACGCGATGGCCGCCGACCCCGATCTGCGTGCGGCGACAGACGCCGCGCACGAACGCCACGCCGCGATCGACGGGCGCGGCGCGCGCATCGCGCAGGCGAGCGACCCTGACCGGCTCAAGTGCCTCCACGCGCACGCGGCGTTCGCCCTGGCCGAGGGTGACCACCCGCTCGGCGCCGCCGTGCTCGCCGAGGCCGCGCCGCGCTGGTGCGACGACGCGCGCTGCATCGCCTTCACGCGCCCCCCCGCGGCCGACTGACGCAGCGTCGATCCGGCGCGTCGCGCCGCCGTCACGATCCAAACGCTGCGCCGAGAGGTTTCAGTAGGTTCGCGGAAATGCTGGGCAGGAACGCGTCAGAAGCGCGTCGAACTGCGCGTCATGGTGGGGACCGCACAGCTGCGGGCCGGTGGGGACCGGCTCGCACGAATCGACTTGTCAAATCCCGTTCGCCGGCTCTTCGGGCCGTCGCGGGGCGTCGCGTGGGGAGT
>JAOPYS010000296.1 GCA_025964465.1 Thermoleophilia bacterium | reverse complement strand
GCCGCCCGCCTTCACCGCGGTGGGGCCGCCCGTCTGGTCGACCTTGCCGCCCGGGCCCTGCGTGCCGCCGACACTCGAGCTGCCACCAGCGGGCGCGGCCCCGTGCTCGGCCCCGCATCCGTCGGCTCCGGCCGCGGCATCCGCGGGCGCCTGGACGCCACCGGCAGCTGCGACCTGACCTGGATCGAGGGCGGCGACGGCCTTCGAGGCCGGCGGGCCACCCGCCCCGACCGCATCACCGAAGGCGCCTGCGACCACGCCCGGCGGCGGCGTGCCCGGCTTGGTGGCGGGCAAGGTCGGCAGCGACATCGCAGAGGTGGCAGACATGCACATGGGAGAGTCCTTCGTCCGTGTTGCGACGCCCCGTCCATGAGCCGCCGTCGTCCCTACGCACACCTCACCATCCGTCGGCCGAAACGGGTGTTCGCCAGCGCACACGCCCGCCCGAACACACGTTCGATCCCTGCGCTACGATGGCGGCATGCCCGCTGCCCGGTACACCGAGCACGCCGCTCGTTCGGCGCTGTACCACTCGGCCGCGCCGCCCCAGTCGGGATGGACCCTCAACCCGTACACGGGGTGCTCGCACCGCTGCACGTTCTGCTACGTCCGCGCCTTCGAGGTACGAGCCGGCCGGCCGAGCGACGGGCGGTACGGTCAGGACGTGCGCGTGAAGGTGGGGCTGGTCGAGCAGCTCCGTCGCGAGCTGGCACGCGGCAAGGGCGAGGGTGGCGTGACGATCGGCACCGCCACCGACCCGTACCAGCCGGCGGAGGGCCGCTACCGGCTCACGCGCGAGTGCATCCGGGCGCTCGGCGAGGCGCGCGTGCCGATCTCCATCATCACGCGCGGGCCGCTGGTCGTGCGCGACCTGGACGTGCTCGCGGAGGCCGCGGCGCGGACCCGCGTGCTCGTGAACGTGTCGATCCCGACCGTCGACGAGGCCCTGTGGCGGGCCACCGAGCCCGGCACGGCGCCGCCGCGCAGCCGCCTGCGGGCCGTGCGCATGCTGGCCGATGCCGGGATCGAGACGAACGTCGCGCTCGCGCCGCTGCTGCCGGACGTGAGCGACACCGCCGAGAGCGTCCGGGCGGTGTCCGAGGCGGTCCGTGCAGCCGGCGCCTCCGGGATCTGGATCTGCACCCTGAGCCTGCGCCCGGGGGTGCGCGAGCACTTCATGGGCGAGTTCGCGCGGACCCATCCCGGGCTGGTGCCGATGTACGAGCGGCTCTACGGCAGGCCGTACCTGCAGCGCGACGAGGACGTGCGTCGCGTGTCGGCGGCCCGGCGCGAGGCCGAGGCCGCGGGGCTCGTGGATCGCGGCGACGCGACGATCCGGGTGCCGCCCCCGCCCCCGGCGCTGACGCTGTTCGATGTCGGCCCGCCGGCAGCACCGGCCGTGAGGTCGTCGCGCCGCCTCGCGGGTGGCAGCTACTGACTCAGCTCATCCCGAGCATCTGCAGCTGGAGCCGGAGCGTGTGCACCGGCAGGTAGATCGCCTGCTCGAAGGCGCGCACCCCACCGGGTCGCGTGTCACAGCCCGCGAACTCGCGCGACGTGCTGATGCACGCGTCGGCGGACGCGCCGCCGTCCACCGTGTCGCGACGGCCGTCGAGCGAGCTGATGGCGTCGGTGCCGCCGTCGCCGCGCAGCACGTCGCCCACCCCGCCCAGGTCGAGGATGGCGTCCATGTCCGGGCCACCGCTCAGCAGGTCGACGGCGACGCCCCGGCTGGCCAGGTGGTCGTTGCCGGCGCCGCCCATGACGATCGAGCGCCGGAGCGGCGCGCCCCAGAAGCGGTCGCTGCCGTCGCCGAGCGTCCAGGTCGTGGCGCCTCGCGCGCGCCACGCAGCGAGGTCGACGTCGTCGGCCTCGGTCCCCAGCACGACGCGACCGGGCGACCGCGGCAGGACCACGGCCCACGCCGTCGCACACCCGCCGCAGCGCGCGACGGCTCGACCACGCGCTTGCTCGAAGCGCACGCGGATGCCCGCCGTGGCCGCGGACAGGTCGACGGTGTCGGCAGCCGCGTCGTCCACGAGCGTGGTGGTGCCGCTCGCGCCGGCGCGGATCGTGTCGGCCCCGGCGCCCGCATCGATCGTCAGCGCGATGCCCGTCGCCTCGCGCGCGTCGACGAGGTCCGCGCCTCCGCCGAGCAGCACCTGCACGGCCTGCCCGAACGTGAGCGCGCAGTCGACGCTGCGACCGGGCGTGGCCTCGCCGCTCGCCGAGCATGATCCGTCGGGGCTGGTGACGTTGGTCGAGGCGAGCTCGACGTGGAGGGCGCCGGTGTCGGAGCGACCGAGGGTGAGTGCTGCGGGCGCGTCGTCGGAGGCCGTCACGCGGAGCGCCCCGGTCGCTGCGTCGCGCTGGACCACCACGTCGGCGCGGGCGGCACACGGCAGCGCGAGTGCGCACAGGCAGAGCCACCCTCCGACGAACCTCCGCAGACCCTGCACGTCTCCCCCATCTCCCGGCCCCGTTCCCGTCACGGACACCGCCCGGACGCGTTGCCTGTGGCGGACCGAACTCCCGCTGGGCACATGTCAGGGTGCGTGGTACGTTGGTGCGGCAACCCCCGGACGACCATCCTCGTCCAGGCACCTCCGAAGGACCCAACCGGCACTACGCGCGACATCGGTTCGCGCGCCGGGACATTCGGGGGGACGAAGATGTGCGGAGCAGTGGGCGGAACAGCGAGTGCGGCGCAGATCCCGATCGGCGGTCTGGGTGGTGCACCCCAGCTGGCAGTGGCCACGACCGCGCCACCGACGCCGCCAGCCGGCGGGACGGTGGGCGCTGCGGCGCAGGCCGCGACGGGTGCAGCGGGCGGCGCACCCACCAAGGCACCAGTGGCAGGCGTGGCGGCGCTGACCGCAGGGGGCGGCGCGGGCGGCGCAGCCGGGTGTGACATGCCGGGCATGGGCGGCGCGACGGGCGCAGCTCCGACGGTGACGGCCGGCGGCCTCGGCGGCGCGGCGACTGCGGCAGCCGCGGATGCAGGCGGTGCCGATTCATCGGAGGCCGGCGGCGGCGGTGGCGGTGGCGGCGGCGGCGGCGGTGCTGACGCAGCCGGCGG
>JAOPYS010000098.1 GCA_025964465.1 Thermoleophilia bacterium | reverse complement strand
CCGCACCCGCCGGCGTGACGCCCGGCACGCGCACGACCACCCGCACGACCACGCACGCGGGTACGGCCCACGCCACGCCGGGGCGATGACGAGCCCGGCGCCTGCGCCACGTGCGCGCCTGCTGCTGACCGGTGACGAGCTGCTGCGCGGGTTCGTGCAGGACGCGAACTCCGGCTTCGTCGCGGCGCAGCTGCGCGAGCTCGGCATCGAATTGGACCAGGTCCGGGTGGTCGGCGACGACTTCGGGGTCATCTCCGACGCGCTGGTCGAGGCCCTCGAACGCGACGAGGTCGACCTCGTCGTCGTGACCGGCGGGCTCGGCCCGACGCACGACGACCGGACCAGCGAGGCGGTGGCCCGCGCGCTCGGCACGTCGCTCGAGCTCGACGAGGCCGCCCTCGCGGTGGTCGAGGCGCGCGTGCGTGCGTACGGGCGCATGCGCACCCCGGAGGAGGTCGCGACCTTCACGCCGGGCAATCGCAAGCAGGCGACGCTGCCCGCCGGTGCGACCTGGGCCGACCCGCTCGGCACCGCACCCGGCTACGCCGTCGAGGCGGGCGGGCGCGTGGTCGTGGTGCTGCCGGGCCCGCCGTCGGAGCTGCGTCACGCGTGGAGCGGCGTGGCCCGCACGCCCGAGGTCGCTGCGGTGCGGGCGCGGGTCCCGGCCCGGCACGAACGGCTGATCCGGTTCTGGGGCGTGCCCGAGTCGCGGGCCTCGCAGGCCCTCGTCGAGGTCGGGCACGAGGACGCGGCCGCCGCGCGCGTCACCCTCTGCGCCCGCGACGGTGAGCTCGAGGTGTCGGTGCGCGGCGACGACGCAGGCGCCGTGGACGCGCTCGTGGCCCAGCTCGACGGGGCCCTGCCCGGGTCGGCCTTCGCGACGGACGACCACCGCAGCGTGGTCGAGCTCGTCGCGCAGGGCCTGCTCGATCGCGACTGGTGGCTCGCGACGGCCGAGAGCTGCACCGGCGGCATGCTCGGATCGCTGGTCACGGGCGTGCCCGGAGCCGGGAACTGGTACCTCGGTGGGGTCGTGTCCTACGCGAACGAGGCGAAGTCCGAGCTGCTCGGCGTGGCGCCCGAGCTCGTGGCCGAACACGGCGCGGTGAGCGAGCCCGTCGCCCGCGCCATGGCCGAGGGCGTGCGCGACCGCCTGTCGGCGCAGGTGGGCATCGGCATCACCGGCCTGGCGGGTCCCTCCGGAGGGACGGAGGAGAAGCCGGTCGGCACCGTGCACCTGGGGATCGCCCTCCCCGGCGCGACGCACCACCGACAGATCCGGGTGCCGGGCGACCGGGAGACGGTGCGGCGACGCAGCTGCGTCATCGTGCTGCACGAGCTGCGCCGCCTGCTCGAGCGCAGCTGAGCACCCCTCGCCTGCCTCCGGGGGGCCGCGTCGGGGGCGAGTGCAACGATCCCGTGACGAAGATGGCACGCATTCGTTGCAGGAGTCGGTTCCGTGCGTCCGAATGGATGGGTAGAGTAACCGAACACACGTTCGATGGCAGTGCGGGAGCGAAGGAGCTCAGGATGGACAAGCAGGCGACCCAGAACAAGGCGCAGCTCGATGCGGCGATCAGTCACATCGAGAAGAACTTCGGCAAGGGCGCCATCATGCGCCTGGGCGACAAGGAGCACGTCGACGTCGAGGTCGTGCCCACAGGCGCGCTCCCGCTCGACCTCGCGCTCGGCATCGGCGGGCTGCCCAAGGGGCGCATCACCGAGATCTACGGTCCGGAGAGCTCGGGCAAGACGACGCTCGTGTACCACCTCATGGCCGAGTCGCAGAAGCGCGGCGGGGTGTGCGCGTTCATCGACACGGAGCACGCGTTCGACCCGATCTACGCCAAGCGCATCGGCGTCGACGTCGACAACCTGCTGATCGCCCAGCCCGACCACGGCGAGCAGGCGCTCGAGATCTGCGAGCTGCTGATCCGCTCGGGGTCGCTCGACGTGATCGCGGTCGACTCCGTGGCGGCGCTCGTGCCGAAGGCGGAGATCGAGGGGGAGATCGGCGACAGCTTCGTCGGGCTCCAGGCGCGGCTCATGTCGCAGGCGTGCCGAAAGCTCGCCGGTTCGCTCAGCCGGGCCAACACGGCGATGCTGTTCACGAACCAGCTGCGCGAGAAGATCGGCGTGATGTTCGGCTCGCCCGAGACCACGCCGGGTGGTCGTGCGCTCAAGTTCTACTCGTCGATCCGGCTCGACATCCGGCGCATCGAGACCCTCAAGGAGGGGACCGAGGCGGTCGGCAACCGCGTGCGCGTGAAGGTGGTCAAGAACAAGCTGGCCTCGCCCTTCAAGCAGGCGGAGTTCGAGATCACGTACGGCGAGGGCGTGTCGCGCGAGGGGTCGATCATCGACCTCGGCGTCGAGAAGAAGATCGTCACCAAGAGCGGTGCCTACTTCTCCTACGGCGAGACGCGACTGGGTCAGGGTCGCAGCGCGTCCAAGGCGTTCCTGAAGGAGCACCCGGACATCGCCAAGACGATCCTGCGCGAGATCCACGAGGCGTACGACGTGCCGTTCCACGACGACGGCCTCACGTACGAGAGCCCCGTGGTGGATGCGGAGCTCGCAGCGACGGCGGACGGCGCGGAGGCCTGAGCGCCGCACTGCACGCCACATCGGACCGGTGACCGCAGGGCCCCGCGGCGACGCGGGGCCCTGTTGCGTTCGGGTGCGTTTGGCCGGCCGAGGTCGGTAGTCGCAAACTACGCTCCGAGGGGTCAAGTGGTGGTCGAGGGTTGTCGACGGTGGTCGCATGCGGGCGGGACGAGGAATTCACGGATGGGCACGGATCGGGGCGCTGATGTGCGTCGCCGTGGCGATGCTCGTGGCGCCGACCGGCGCGGAGGCCGCCTGCACCGCGGTGCAGCGCGGCGACACGGCCGAGGCCATCAAGGTCGTGGCCGGCCTGCGAGCCGCGGGCTCGAGCGGGTGGCAGGACGCAGCCGGCGTGCTCGACCGTTCGCGACGCCGATGCACCGCCGCGCGCTTCGCCCGAGCGGTCGCCGTGGCGACGCGGGGCGCGGGTACGCCGCCCGCTGGACGACGCGTCCGCGTCGTCGGCGTCGACCTGCTCTCCACGAACGTCCCGGGAGGAACCGCGTGGCGCCTGGACGTCGCACGCATCGCCGCTCGCCTCGGCACCGCGCGGTCTACTGGTGCCGCAACGGTGCTGCGCGCGGAGTTGCGGTCTGCGGCCACGGGCGGCGCCGCCCTCGCCTGGTCCGATGACCCGACGCGGGCCGGGTGGGACGCCGGTCGCCAGTCCGCGGTCGTCGCCGGGCTCGCGGCGAGCCACGACGCACGAGATGCCGCCCTCCTCGATGCGGCCGTGCGTGCGTACGCTGTCCCGCGGCGCATGGCCGCGCTGGCCGCGCTGCCACTGCTCGAGCACCTGCGCATCGCCAACCGGGTCGCGGCGGCCCGCGCCGATGCCGGTTCCCTGGCCGCCCGTCGCACCGCCCGCGCCCTCGGCGCCCGCGCCCTGCTCCGCGCCCGGGCCGCTCGCGCCCGCGGATGGAGCAAGGTCGACGGCCACTGGGCCACCCTCGCCGAGCACCGCACCCTCGTCGCCCAGTCGCGCGCGCTGGTCACCCGGGTCCCGAGCCCCGCGGCGCGCGCCGCGGTGACCGCCCTGGAGCGCACCCTTGTCGTCGCGCCGGCCGTGGCCTTCGGGGCACTGCCGGTGGAGCCGTTCTATCCCTGGCCGCGCGACGGCGCGTTCGACAGCCAGGGCGTGGGCCTCGTGGTCGACAAGCCCGCCTCCATCACCCTGTCGATCTACGCGGCCGACGGGCGCGTCGTCCGGACCGTGGCCGCCACGGTCGACCCGGGACCGGGCTCGATCGCATGGGACGGCGCCGGCTCCGACGGGGCTGCCGTGGCACCCGATGCCTACCGCTACGCCATCGATGCGACCGACCCTGCCGGCAACCACATGCGCGTGCCGGGCCTGGAGGAGTTCCACGTCGCGCGCGACACCGACGTCCCCGTCGTGCGCTCGGCCACGGCCCGCCTCGTCGAGGCCGGTCACGTGCGCCGGATCGTCGCGGGATGGGACGTCGACGAGGTCCACTCGCCGAACGTCCGCAGCTGGCTGCTGCTCGTGAGCGGCAGCGACCACCGCAGCATCGCCCTGCACACGACGCTCCAGCAGGCCACGGTGCGCCGCGTCGTGGACCTGCCGAAGGGGACGTGGAGCACGGCCTTCGTCTTCCTGGACGGGTCCGGCAACCGCACCAGCCGGCGGGTCGCCCCCATCGTGGTACGGTAGCTGCGCCCCTCGAGCCCGGCTGTTTCCCCCCGATGCGTCGACCCACTCCACGTCACTTCCGCCCTCGCAGGCTGCGACCCGCCGCCCTGCTGCCGCTGCTCGCCGCCCTGGCGCTCGCCGCCGGTGCTGCCGACGCGAGCGCGCTGTCGATCACCCAGGCGCCCGCCGCCCGGAGCGCCGCGAAGGTCGTCATCCCGGCCCCGAGGAACGCGACCACCACGGGGCGCGCCGTCGCCCACAAGCCGCGCGTGGACCCGGTCCTCGTATCGATCGCCGCCGCCCTCAAGCACCACCTGATCACACCGCTGCAGGCGCGCGAGTACCGCACCACGTGGGCCGCGTCGGCCCGGGCCGCGCGCACGGCGCGCTCGGCATCGCGGCGCGCGAGCGTGGCCTCGGTCCGCGCCTACACCAGCAACCTGGCCGCTACCGGCGGGCTCGTGGCGCCGCGCCTCGGCCCGGCACTGCTGAGCGTGAAGGCCACCACGTACGTGATGCTGCACCGCAGCGCCTACCCGGCGCACGAGAGCGAGCTGCAGATCCCCGGAGAACCGCTCGTGTTCACGTACTACTCCGGCCGGGGCGTGCAGTTCCAGCCGTTCGAGACCTTCAAGCTCGGGATGACCGACCTCAACCAGCCGATGCCCGACATCGCCGGGGCTCGCCGGATCGCCGACCGGATGCGCGAGCTGACCATGCCCCGTGGCTCGGCCGTGACGTGGGAGTACTTCTTCCCGTTCGGCGGGCCGTCCCGACCGTGGACGAGCTCGCTGTCGCAGGCGCTGGCCACCGAGTTCTACGACCGCGTGTCCACGTCGGTCGAGGACGTCGACGCCAAGCAGTACGCCGACGTGGCCGCGCAGGTCGCGCGATCGTTCCTGCTCAGCCCGTCCGCAGGCGGCGTGAGCGTGCCGCAGGGCGCGGGCCGCTTCTACCTGATCTACCCGTTCAACCCCGGGCAGCGGATCCTCAACGGGCACCTGCAGGTCCTGCTCAACCTCAACCGCTACGCCACCTCGAGTGGCTCGCCGGTGGCCCGGCTGATCGTCGACCAAGGCATCACCGGCGTGGTGCCGATCCTGCCGCGGTTCGACACGGGGGCATGGTCCAACTACCAACCCGGCCAGGAGGCCGAGCTCGGCTACCACGAGTTCATGACGGACCAGCTCGTGAAGCTGGGCCGCGAGCTGGGGAACGAGACCTTCGTCGAGTACGGCGCGCGGTTCCGCGAGTACCTCGAGACGCCGCCCACCATCACCGTGCCCGAGAGCATCTGGCCCAGCATCGTGCCGGCGCTCGACGGGTTCCGCGACACGATCGCCGTGCACTACCGCACCGACAAGCGCGCCCACCTGACACTGGTCATCGAGTCGCCCACCAGCGGGGACGAGGTGCGACGCATCTCGGTGAGCGGCGGACGGGGGACGGGCACGGTCGTGTGGAACGGCCGCGACAACGCCGGACACACCGTCCCGGACGGCGAGTACACCGCCCGGTACACCGCCACCGACGTCGCCGGCAACCGGGGGACCGGCGACCTCGTGGGGACGCTCGGGGTCGCTCGCGACACCACGCCACCGGAGCTGTCGCTGGTCGCCCTGCGCGCCAGCGGCAAGGTCACGGTGGTCACCGTCCGCGCGAGTGACACGGGCAGTGCCTGGATCGACGCAGACGTCCGGGTCGGGGGCGCGCTCGTCGGCCACGTTCGCGGCCCCAGGTTCGGCGCCACCACGCTGCACATCGCGCGACCCATCGCGACGGTCCGCACCGGTTCGCTCGTCCTGCGCGACTCCAGCGGCAACACGACGGTCCAGGCGCTCAGCGACCCATGACCGACCCGCAGCGCTACCACGTCATCACGTTCGGCTGCCAGATGAACGCGCACGACAGCGAGCGCATCACGGGCATGCTCGACGCACGCGGCATGGTCCCGGCCGCGGACGCCGACGACGCGGACGTCGTCGTCTTCAACACGTGCACGATCCGGGAGAAGCCGGACCAGAAGCTCTACGCCGAACTGCAGCACGCGAAGGGCTCCAAGCGGCGACGCGGCGGGGCGCAGGTCGTGGCGGTCGGCGGTTGCCTCGTCGAGGCACAGCGTGACAACCTGCTGCGCGAGTTCCCCTGGGTGGACGTGGCGTTCGGCCCGGGCCGCATCCACGACCTGGGCAACTACCTCGAGCTCGCGGGCGGCGACGGCGCCGGAG
>JAOPYS010000059.1 GCA_025964465.1 Thermoleophilia bacterium | reverse complement strand
CTCGTGGCTGTCGGCACCGAACAGGTCGCTGGCCGACTGCATCACGGCGGACGCGAGGCCCTCGATCTCCTGGCCCGGCTTCACGCCCTCGCGCACGGCCTTCAGGTAGATCTTGGCCATCGTGTCGCGGCCGAGGCTGTCGCCGATGATCGACGCGGCCTTGTTCGGGATGCCGGCGATGACGTGCCAGTCCGGCACCTCCACGACCTTGCCCGAGCGGTCGCGCAGCACGCCGCCGTCGCGCGTGGGCAGCTCGTGCATGAACTCGCTGCCCGGCGCCATGATGCGCGGCAGGTCGTCGACGTTGTCGGGGTGGCCCAGCTGCTCGGGGTCGTTCATGACCCGGATCGGCTCGACCAGCTCGTCGCCGATGACCCAGTCGTCGGAGTCGTAGGCGGCGGCGAAGGTGTCGGCGAGGGATTCGTGGACGGCGACGTCCTCGCTGAGCGGCGACATCTCCAGCTTGCCGTGCGTCAGGTGGTCGACGATGCGGTGCGTCCACTCGTGGGCGAGCACGTCCTTGGCCTTGCCGAAGGACTCACCCGAGCGCGGATCGGTGCCGACCGACACCGAATCGGCGGGAACGCCGAACTCCGGGATCGCCTCGGGCGAGTAGGAGGCGTTGTGGTAGCGCGGGTTGAACACGACCGTGGTGCGGTCGTTGCCCTCGCTGTCCTTGACGCCGAGCTTCGAGAAGAAGCCGCGGATGTCGTCGATGGTGCCCTCGATGCGGTGCTGCTCGGCGAGCACCGCCGGATCGTTGCGGTCCGTCGGGCGCAGGCTCTCGCCGCCCTCGAGGCCCTCGGGGGACTCCGTCGGGGCGCTCGGCCGGCGCATGCCGCCCGGTGCGATGCCGTCGTCGACGACGACGACGCGGCCGTCACCGAGCGGGATGAAGTGGAGTGCGTCGCGGCTGAGCTCGCGGACGCCGGCGGCCGGGTCGCTGCTCGCGGCGGTGGTCGTGGCGGCGGTGGGCGCCGGGACGATCGGCGTGGGCGCGGTGGGGGCGGGCGAAACGGGGTGGGTCCCCTGCAGCCAGGGCGGCACGATCCCGGGGTTGCTGTTGCGAACGGGCGACGTGGCGATGCTCATGGTGCGGGCGTCCCTTCCCAGGTGTGACGTGGGCGAGTCCGTGCCCACGGCTTGGAGCGGAGGACGCTATCGGTGGCGGCGTCGCGAGCTCAACGTCTGGGTGGGTCGCTTGGCCCGCCCCGGCCGGCTCGGGGGGACCCGGAGGGCCCCGGACGTGCGAAGCGCCCCGGGGGGACGACCGGGGCGCTTCGGGCTGCGGCCGCGCCCGAAACGGGACGGGGGGACGAGGTGTGACGGGCACGATCGCCGCAGCGTGTGAGTGGTGCCATCGGCTCCGGGCGCAACCTGATCTCGGGGGACAACGCGATCTGGTCGGACGGGGGGACGTGTGCCCGATGCCGGCATCAACTCACTATGTACCGCTCTATCGGGTCCAGCCCTCGGGGCTGTTTCACCGAATCGGCCACCGGCGGCCCACCTCGTACGAAGTGCCTGCTCAGTGCGGTGTGATGCATGGTCCCGACTGCGGCCGCGGGGTGGCCGTCACCGCGCGACGCGGCGCGAGCCGCCGCCCCGTCCGGTCGCCAGGAGCGGGGCGCCGAGCACCGCGTAGACGACGTATCCGACCAGGACGACCTTCAGGACGAGCTCCATGTGTTGCGCCTCCTCGGGGGCGGTCGATGCCGCCGGTGTACCGAACGTGTGTTCGATACCCGCGGATGGCGCGTATCGAACATACGTTCGCATGGAGGCCGCGGGTTGGCCGCACGAGTGGATCATAGGCTATTGACGATCTGCAAAATACGTTCCAAGCTAGCTTGAATGCACAGACGTGGCGGCCGGGTGCCTCCCGCCGCCACCGCCAGCAGGATCGTGCCATGCAGCAGCTCGTCAATCCACAGATCCCCGCCCAGCACCTCCCGCAGGGGTGGGGCTACCCGCCGGTCGGCACGCACCCGATGGCGCCCCCCGCGCCGACCTCCGGCGGCGGCGTTGCGGTCGCCGCGTCCACCGCGACCCGGGTCCGCTGGGGTCGCCTCGTGCCCGTCATCGCGGGCATCGCGCTCATCGCATTCGGGGTGTGGACGTTCGCCACCGGGAACGTTCCCGGCTCCGGCAGCCACCGCTCGGGCCAGACCGTCTCCGGCGGCGGCGGCACGGCCGACGACGTCGACGTGGCCAAGTCGGAGCGGGCGGACAACACGCTGGCGATCACGCCCCCGGCGACGACGCCCAAGGTCACCGCACCCAAGGTTCCCGCCCGACGCTCCACGGGTCACCACACGACCCACCGCGTGGCCGGGACGGGCGGCACGGGCGCCATCGGCACGCCGCGGGCGGTCGCCGCGCCGGGCACGGTCCCCGCTCGCACGGTCGGTGGCGGTGGCGGCCCCGCAGCGCAGCTCCCGTACACGGGCGCGAGCACCTGGATCGCGGCCATCATCGGCCTGCTGCTGCTGGCGGTGGGAATCTGCGTGCACGTCAACGCGGTGCGCATCGGCATGACGGCGATGCTCTACCGACGCGGCATCCTGCTGCGACCGCTCGAGTGCGCCCGGCTGGCCCAGTCGCACGCGCCGGCGCGGCTGCGCGTCACCATCTCCAACGCCCTGCACCGCCTGCTCGAGGAGCCCGCCGGCGGCTCGGACTACGTCTCGGCGCGCCTGACGCGCTGACCCGGAAACGACGGACGGGGCGGACGCCGCGCGCATCGAGCGCGCCGGCATCCGCCCCGTCCGCGTGAGCGGGTGGTCGAACGGTCAGGTGGGCAGCGGCGGCGGCAGCTGCGTGCCGGTCGGCACCGGCGGCGGGGCCTGGATGGTCGATGCGCCGACCTTCGCCCCGGACGGTGCCGAGCTGCCGCGGCTGCGCAGCAGGCCGATGAGCCCGCCGACGACGAGGCCGGCGGCGCCGCCGATGGCCGCGGCGATCGGGGCGAACATCCCTCCGATGATCGGGATGGGGCCGATGAACGAGAGCCCGGCGGCGGCGACCGCGCCGATGACGCCACCGATGGCGGCCGTCTTGGCGATCGTGCCGAAGCGCGACGGGCTGCCGGGCGGCGTGGTGGAGCTCGTGCGAACCTGGCTGATTCCGGTGACGGTGGTGATGGACATCTCGTTGACCCTCCCAAGTCTCGAGTGCGGTGCGCCGGTGGGCGGTGCATCCACCCGGATGTCGGGGCACGCCTCGTCGGCGGTGGCGGGTTCGAGCACCCGCTGGCCGCCGAGGGCCACGGGTCTGCCGAAGGCGGCCACCCCCGGCGGGCCCCCGGATCACCCCACCGGGCCGAGCACCAGGTCCGCGACACGCGGCAGCACGTCGCCGAGGCGCGCGTCAACGCGGACGGTGGCGACGTCGTCGAACTGCGTGCGTCCCTTCGTGACGATGCCGACCGCCCCACCCCGCTCCATCGTGGCGAGCGGCAGGTGGGCGGCGGGGAAGACCTCGAGGCTGGTGCCGAGCGCGAGCGCGACGTCGGCGCCGGTCGCGAGCTCGAACGCGGTCTCGATGGCCAGCGGCAGGGCCTCGCCGAACAGCACGACGCCCGGGCCGAGCACCTCGCCGCAGTCGCAGCGCGGCACCGCGTCGTCGGCGCTGGACCAGCGTGCCCGCGCCTCCTCGATGTCGAGCTCCGCACCGCACGATCGGCACCGCGCCACCCGCAGGGAGCCGTGCAGCTCGAGCACCCCTTCACTGCCGGCCTCCTGGTGCAGGCCGTCGACGTTCTGCGTCACGACCCGCTCGAGCGCGCCCGCTGCCTGCAGCCGGGCGAGCGCCTCGTGGGCGGGGTTGGGTCGGGCGGCACCGAGCCCGTCGAGGCGCATGCGGTAGAACTCCCAGAACTCGCGGGGCTCGTCCCGCATCGCGGTGATCGACGCCAGCTCCTCGAAGCGTCGGTTGCGCCACATGCCCGAGGGCCCCCGGTAGTCGGGGAGCCCGCTCTCGGTGGACATCCCGGCGCCGGTCAGCGCCCAGGCCCGGCGCGCACCGGTCAGCAGCTGCGCCAGCGCGCGCACCTCGTCCTCACCGGCACGGGGTTCGGCGGGCTGGGTGGCGGGGGCGTCGGGCACCGGGCGACCCTACAGGCGATCGGGCCGCTCGCCGAAGGATCCGGCCGGGGCGTGCACCTCCACCGTGCTGCCCGCCAACCGGTTGCCCTGGAACTCACCCGTGTCGTCGAAGGCGGCCTCGACCATCACGACGAACGGGGCCGCGACCTGCTCGGCGACGATCGAGTGCACCGTCGCGGGCAGCGCGTCCGCCGGCTCGACGACGACCGTCTCCGGCCCGGCTCCCGGCCGCACCTCGAGCATGAGCACCGGCTCCCCGCCGTGCAGCGGCTCCCCGTCGGCGTCGACCGCGAGGAGGAGCACCCGCAGCAGCCCGCCGACGCTGCGCACGAAGGCGACGGCCACGAGGGTGTATCGCACGTGCTGCACCGGGAAATCATACGCCGCAGGAGGGGATAGGCTCGCTGCCGTGCGCCTGCGATCCCACATCCGGACCTGTCTGCTGGTGGGCGTCGTCGCCCTCGTCGCCTCGGGCTGCGGCTCCCCGCGCCGGGTCACCTACGTCGACCCCAACGGACC
>JAOPYS010000286.1 GCA_025964465.1 Thermoleophilia bacterium | reverse complement strand
GAGCAGGGCGGCGCCGAGCTCCACGCGTCGAGAGTCAGGGCCGGGATGCCGGTCGCGCCGTACGGCAGGTCACGGTTGACGGTCGGCTCGGGCGCGGCGCCGGCCACGGACGCCGACGCGCACAGCGCGTGGGCGGCGAGCAGCAGGACGGTGAGGGCGCGGGGCGTGGGCGGCATGGCGGCGAGGGGAAACGAGACGCGCGCGGCCGAGGACCACGATCGCCGGCTCCGCACCTGGCAGGGTCCCCTGAGGGCTGCTGCCTTCCGGCCCTGACCCGGTTCAGGGAGTACCAGTGCATCAACGCCGACGATCGCGGACCTCGGCCGCGCGCAACCCGGTGACTGTATCAACGACGGCCGCCCGTGCGCAGCGGGTCGTGAGAACGAGAACGGCCGGCGCGATGGTCGCGCCGGCCGTTGCCGAGGTGGGCGTAACTGGGATTGAACCAGTGACCCCTCGCGTGTGAAGCGAGTGCTCTCCCGCTGAGCTATACGCCCTCGGTGAGATCCCAGCCTACCAGCGCCTCGGCGGCTCGCGCGAGTCCGGCCCCATCCGCCGCCCCCACCCGACCCACGGCGGCCAACGCCGGTCCTCGGACGTTCAGGTTCGCGGCCCCTCGCCGGTAGCGTCGCCGCCTGGCTCGCGGTGCGCGGGCGCAGGACACAGGGACGGATGGGACCGGGACGGTCCCCGAAGGGTGACACGGATGATCTCACGCACGCTCGGCACGCCGGTGGCGGCCCCCACGACCACCACCGCGACCTCGGCGCCCACGGCGCCGTCGACCTTCGCGCAGGACCCCTTCGACCCGCAGGTGATCCAGTCGCGGCTCGAGGCCGGGCGCCGCGCCGAGCTCACAGCGGACGAGCTGCCCCCGAACCTGGTCGGCAAGGGCGCGCCGTCGTACTTCCGCACGTACGAGCAGGTCAAGGCGGCGATGTTCGACCTGCAGGCCAAGTACCCCGACCTCGTGCAGGTCAAGGACATCGGCGACAGCGCCGAGAAGGTCGCCGGCAAGGCCGACCGCGACATCCTCGCCCTCGTGCTCAACAACACCAAGATCGCGGGCGACAAGCCCACCACGGTGCACGTCGGCGGCATCCACGCCCGCGAGATCGCCAACCCGGAGATGCTGCTCACCTTCGCCAAGCAGCTGCTCGAGGGCCACGGCCGCGACGCCGACGCGACGATGATGCTCGACACGCGCGAGACGGTGCTCATCCCGATGCTCAACCCCGACGGCCACGCGGTCGTGGAGAAGGGCTTCGCCAACGAGCGCGGCGGCGACACGATGCAGCGCAAGAGCACGGCTGCGGGCGACCCGTCGGCCGGCACCGACCTGAACCGCAACTACGACTTCCACTGGGGCGGCCCGGGCGCGAGCTCGAGCCCGCGCAGCGAGACCTACCGTGGACCCTCCGCCGCCAGCGAGCCGGAGACGAAGGCGCTGCAGACCTACCTCCAGGAGACCAAGCCGGACTTCTTCATCGACTGGCACTCCTACTCGCAGCTGAACATGTACCCGTGGGGTGACACCAAGGAGCACACGAAGGACCACGCCGCCTTCGACGCGATCGCCAAGAAGTTCACGACCTACAACGGCTACTCGCCGATGCAGTCGATCGCGCTGTACCCCACGACCGGCACCACCGACGACTACGCCTACGGCGCACAGGGCGTGCCGGCGATGGCAATCGAGACCGGCTCGTCGTTCCTGCAGTCCGACCAGGAGTTCGCCAAGACGCTGCGCGAGAACCTGCCGGTGCTCAGCTACGTCGTGAAGACCGCGGACGCGCCCTTCCAGCGCGTGTTCGGTCCCGACGCGTTCGACGTCGTCGTGGACCCGTCCACCCGTGTCGTGCAGGCGCACATGAGCGACCTCAACAACGGCAAGCAGGCCCTCTCGGGCGCCGAACTGGTGCTCGACCCCAAGGCCACGCCCGGCTCGGGCGTGTCGCTGCAGGCCGCCGACGGCGCGTTCGACGAGGTCGACGAGGTCGTGAAGGGTTCGGCCGCGGGCCTGCCCGAGCTCGGCCCCGAGGCCGGCGACGGCACCCTCGTCTACGTCCGCGGCAAGGACGCCGAGGGCAACTGGGGCCCGCTCTCCGCGCAGTGGCTGACCGGCCCGGCAGCGCAGGCCGACGCGACGGCGGGTGCCGGCACGCTGCCCGCCCTGGCAGCGGCCACGCCGGAGACGTACCTCGGCTGATCGATGCGTCGCGTCCTGTTCACGGTAGGCCTGCTGATGGTCGTGGTGACGTTCGTCGCCGGTGCGACCGCCTGGGCGACCGGCGGGCGGCGCAGCGACGACGCGATGTCGCGGCTCGAGGACGGCGCGCGTCGCCTGCAGGAGTGCCACGCCGCGCGAGACACCTACGACGGGTGCGAGTCGGGTGAGGCGAAGGTCGAGAACGTCGTGCGCGACGATGCGTTCGTGCTGCGCACCGACGTCTTCGGCGTCGGGCACTACACGATCCGGTCACGCGACGGCGGCGCGCTCGTGCGCGAGTGCGATGCGACGGGCGACCGCTGCACGGGCGGGCACTGGCGGACGACGGCCCGCGGGTAGTCGAGGGAATCGTGCGTCGCGGGCTGGGTAGGAGCGGGGGACCGTCCTCGTCACCGGAGCCCGCTCATCTCGCTGCCCATCGCCGACTACGCCTTCCTCGCCGATCGGCACGGCGCGTGCCTGGTGGGGCGCGACGGATCGGTCGACTGGCTCTGCATGCGGCGCATCGACGCGCCGTCGACGTTCGGCCGGCTGCTCGGCCCCGAGGCCGGTCACTGGACGCTCGGCCCGGTGGGCGACGCGGGCGCGGTCAGGACGACCCGGCGCTACCTCGAGCGGTCGCTCGTGCTGGAGACGACGCACGAGACCGCTGACGGCACGGTGGTCGTGACCGAGGCGCTCGTCATCCCGCAGGACGACGACCCGCACGCGCTCGGCCTGCAGGTGCCGCACGTGCTGGCGCGGCTCGTGCGCTGCACGGCGGGGCGCGTGCGGATCACGTCGGAGCTGGCGCCACGCCCCGAGTACGGCATCATCGTCCCCGTGCTGGAGGCAGGCGAGGACGGGTGCCTGCACCTGGTCGGCGGGGCGGACGGCTTCGTGTTCGGCGGCACCGACGCATGGCAGGTCGACGCGGGCACGGCGCGGCTCGAGCTGGAGCTCGCGGCGGGCGAGGAGGTCGGGCTCTCGATGCAGTGGCACCGCGCGTGGGACGACGCGCCCACGGCGTGGACGACCGAGGACGTGCGGCGCGAGATCGAGGCGACCGTCGCGGCATGGCAGGGCTGGGACGACGAACACGCCGACTACGACGGCCCATGGGGCGACCTGGTCAGCGTGTCGGGGCGCGTGCTGCACGGCCTCAGCTACGCCCCGACGAGTGCCACGGTGGCGGCCGCCACCACCTCGCTGCCGGAGGCTCCGGGTGCCGGGCGCACGTGGGACTACCGCTTCGCGTGGCTGCGCGACGCAGGCCTGACGATGCGGGCGCTGTCGATCGCGACGTGCCCGGACGAGGCCGCCGACTTCTTCGGCTGGGCCGTGCGCGCCACGAGCGACGACAGCCCCGGCTCGGTCCAGGTCGTCTACGGCGTCGAGGGCGAACGCGCGCTCCACGAGCACGAGCTGCACCACCTCCCGGGGTGGCGCGACACGGGGCCGGTGCGCATCGGCAACGCGGCGTGGCTGCAGCGCCAGCTCGACGTGTACGGCGAGCTGCTCGACGCGGCGTGGCTGCTGCGCGAGCACGCGGGCCCCTACGAGGGCACGGTCGCGCGCTTCCTGGTCCAGCTCACGGACGAGGCGTGCGAGCTGTGGCGCAAACCCGACAGCGGCGTCTGGGAGATGCCCGACGTCGAGCTGCACTTCGTCTCCTCCAAGGTCTTCTGCTGGGTGGCGCTCGACCGCGCCTGCCGCCTCGTGGAGGCTGGCGTGCTCGAGGCCGACGACGAGACGACGGCGCGCTGGCGCTCGACCGCGGACGAGGTGCTGGCGGAGATCGAGGCGCGCGGCTGGAACGAGCGCGTCGGCGCCTACACGCAGGCGTTCGACAGCGACGAGCTCGACGCCTCGGTGCTGTTGGTGGTGCTCTACGACCTGCCGCTGCGCGATGCGACGCGCGTGCGGCGCACGGTCGAGACGATCGAGCGCGGCCTCACGCGCGGCGGGCTGCTGGACCGCTACACCACCGACGACGGCCTGCCCGGGCGCGAGGGCGCCTTCCTGCTGTGCTCGTTCTGGTTGGCGGAGGCGTGGGCGAAGCTGGGGGAGGTCGCCCGCGCCACGGAGGTGTTCGAGCGCACCGCGGCGCTCGTCAACGACCTGGGACTGTTGGCGGAACAGGCCGACCCGGACAGCCGCGAGCTGCTCGGCAACTTCCCCCAGGCATTCAGCCACACGGGCCTCGTCAACGCGGCGAGCGCCATCGGCGCGGCATCCACATCACGGAGCGAGGAGGAGCAGCATGAGTGACAGTGACACGACCGAGGCGGAAGCGACGGCTGCGCAGCCACTGGCTGGCAGGCGGGCACTGGTGACCGGCGCGACGAGCGGCATCGGTCGCGCGTGCGCGCAGCGGTTGGCGGCCGACGGGGCGACCGTCGTCGTCAACCACCGCGAGCACAGCGCCGACGACGCCGACGAGCTGGTGGCCGAGCTCGAGGCGGCGGGCGGTCGTGCGATCGCGCTGGTCGCCGACGTCTCGGACGAGGCGGCGGTGCGGAAGATGTTCGTCGACGCCGCGGAGCAGGTCGGGGTGATCGACCTGCTCGTCAACAACGCCGGGGTCGAGGAGCAGGTGGAGCTCATGGACATGTCCCTCGACCAGTGGCACACCGTGATCGAGACCAACCTCACGGGGCCGTTCCTGTGCAGCCGCGAGGCGGCGCGCGGGATGGTCGAGGCGGGCGTGCCCGGGGTGATCGTCAACATCACGAGCGTGCACGAGCGCATCCCCTGGCCGGGGTTCAGCCACTACTGCGCGAGCAAGGGCGGACTCAAGCTCATGTCGCAGACGCTCGCGCGCGAGCTCGCGACGAAGGGCATCCGCGTGGTGCAGGTCGCGCCCGGGGCGATCGTCACGCCGATCAACAAGGACGTGCTCGAGGACGAGGAGAAGCACGCAGAGCTGATCGCGCAGGTGCCGATGGCGCGCATCGGCGAGGCGCCCGAGATCGCCGCGGCGGTGTCGTGGATGGCGAGTGACCAGGCGAGCTACGTGACAGGTGAGACGCTGTTCGTCGACGGTGGCATGCAGCTGTACCCGGGGGTGACGTGATGCGACGCACCTCCGAGCACGGGCGCGTGAAGGTGATGTTCTTCCCGGGCTGCCTCGTCGTGTCGATCGTGCTATCGATCGTCCTGACCGTGGTCCTCAACCTGCTGCTGCGCCTCTTCAACTGACGGCTGGCGGGGGGTTCAGGCCTTCTTCACCACGCTCGACTTGAGCTGCATGGGGCCGAACCCGTCGACCTTGCAGTCGATGTCGTGGTCGCCGACGCCGTCGACGAGGCGGATGTTGCGCACCTTCGTCCCGACCTTGATCGACGCAGATGCGCCCTTGACCTTGAGGTCCTTCACTACCGTGACGGTGTCGCCGTCGCTGAGCACGTTGCCGACCGCGTCACGGATCACGCGTGGCCCGTCGCTCGCCGCGGGCGCGTCGGTCTCCGCCGCCCACTCGTGCCCGCACATGGGGCAGGCGAGGAGCGCACCCGACTCGTAGGTGAGCTCGGCGGCGCAGTCAGGACAAGGCGGGAGGGCGTCAGGCATCGACGCAACCTACTCCCGTCCTCCGGCCAGCGCTCAGGAGTGCGCGCTGGCCAGGTCCTCGGAACGCACGAACCGCGGTGCCGCCACCGTCCGCTCCGCGAGCGCGAGGGTGACCTCGGTCATGCTGCCGCGCTCGTCGAGCGTCTGCACCTGCAGGTCACCCTCGGGCGCCTGCGCGAGCAGACGCAGGCGCCGCGCCACGTCCGACGTGAGGTCTGCTTCCAGCTCGTCGATGAGGTCGGTGGCCTGTTCCCCGAGCGTGCGGGTGGGGTCCTGGTCGATCACCGAGCGGCCGCGCGGGCCGCTGCGGATGGCGTTCCACAGGGTGTCCTCGAGCAGCAGGTCGGCGGGGTCCTCGCGGCGCGCCGTCGGCAGCTGGCCATCCGCGAGCCGCAGGCAGAGCGCGCGGATGAAGCAGGCGAGCGCGTGCGCGTTGCGCACGTCCGACTGCGGGTCGCACACGCGCACCTCGAGCGTGCCGTGCGTCGCGTGGGGGCGTGCGAACCACCACAGCCACGAGCCGTCGCCCGGCCCGGCCTGCGTCAGGCCGCGCACCATGTCGACGTAGCGCTGGAACGTCCCGAGCACGGGCGGCATGCCGCTGCGCGGGTGCATGCGGATGAGCAGCGCGCGGATGCTCGCGAGGCCCGTCGGCTCGCCGCGCCACATCGGCGAGTTGGCGGACAACGCGAGCAGCATCGGCAGGTAGGGACGCAGCGCGTCGCACGTCGCGACAGCCGTCTCGGCGTCGCGCATGCCCACGTGCACGTGCATCCCGCAGGTGTTCGATTCGCGCCACACCCATGGGAAGGAGACCTCCTGCTGGGCGTAGCGGGTCCCTTCGGTGCGGACCAGGTCCTCGGGCGGCGTCGAGGGATGCGTGCCCGCGGCGACGATGGCGAGGCCGGCCTCGCGTGCGCCCTCCGCGAGCGCGGCGCGGCGGGCGACCATGTGGCGGAGCAGGTCGTCGCCGGTCTCGCACACGGGGGTGGCGGTCTCGGCGATCTGCTGGACGATCTCGCGCTCCGCGACCGCGCAGCCGCACTGGAGCACGTCCTCGATCCCGGCGAGGTTGGC
>JAOPYS010000048.1 GCA_025964465.1 Thermoleophilia bacterium | reverse complement strand
GAGCCGGCACCCCGAGCGCACCGCCGCGGGCCGTCGCGATGCATCGTGCTCGCCATCGTGGCCGCAGTGGTCGCCCAGGCCGCGGGCGTCGCAGCGCTGGCGCTGACCCTGCCGTCGCTGGCGCGTGACGGCCGAGCGACGCTCACCAACGACGCCACGCCCACCTTCACGCTGCGCACCACGCACCCGGGCAGCATCGCTCCGGGGGATGTCGACGCTCGTGTCGACGGCGACCGCATCGCCACCGCCAACGTGCGCGTGCTCGGCGGCGGACGTCGCATCGAGCTGCGCCCCGCGCGCCTCGAGGACGGCGACCACCAGGTGCGCGTCGACGTGCACGGCGCCGGGCTGCTGCGTCGCACGCTCCACGCGACGTGGAAGACCACGGTCGACACCACGGCGCCGGCCGCCAACATCGTGGCCCCGCGGCCCGCGGGCAGCTCCGACAGCGCGTACGTCGCGCCCGGCGTGGCCGAGGTCGCCGCGTCGCACATGACGCTCGTGGTCGGTGCCGAGCCCGGCTCGAAGCTCGAGGTGACGTCCTCCGCCGCGACAGCCGCCGATCCCGTGCGCGCCGAGCCGGTCGACGGCACCCGCCGCACGCTCGACGTGCCGCTGCCGCAGGGCCCGCAGGTCGTCACCGTCCGCGCCACCGACCGCGCGGGCAACGAGCAGGTGCGGCGACTGAAGGTCCTGGTCGACACCACGGGTCCGAAGGTCACCGTGACCTCCCCGCCCGTCGTCACCACCGCCAAGCTCGGCCTCACCGTGGCAGCGAGCGATCCGCATGGCGCCGACCTGTCCGTCCGCCTCGACGGGCGCGAGGTCGAGGCAGGCCTCACCGCCGGCAAGACCACGCCCGCACCCTTCGCCGCCGCGGCCGACGCGACGGACGCGACCGACACCGCGGACGGCGACGGCACGACGCCCCCCACCGACGGCGCGACCACCTCGATCGGTGGCAGCGACGAGGGCAGCGACGCGGACGACGGCGACCTGGCCCCCATCGCCGGGACGTGGACCCTCACGCTCGACGAGCCCGCGTACGAGGGCCGGCACGTGCTCGAGGTCGTCGCCACCGACTCGCTCGGCAAGGTCAGCCGCACCACGCGGGCCTTCGTCGTCGACAGCTCCGAGGCGCTCGGTGAATCCGCCGGCCTGCGCGCCGGCGCCCGCGGTGCGGACGTGGTCGCCCTTCAGGGCGCGCTCATCACGCAGGGCGGCGCCAGCAAGGCCGGCCTCGCCGCGGACATGACCGCACGCAGCTACGGCGCCGGCACGCGCGCCGCCGTCCAGCACTTCCAGTCCAGCCGCGGCATGGAGGCCGACGGGGTCGCCGGCGCCGACACCATCGCGGCCCTCACCCTCAAGATCGTGGTCGACCGCGGTGCCAACACGCTCACGCTGTACCGCATGGGCAAGGTCGTCAAGACGTACGGCGTGGCCACGGGCCAGCCCTCCTTCCCCACCCCCGCGGGCCAGTTCAAGATCCAGAGCATGCAGAAGAACCCGACCTGGACCCCGCCGGACTCCGCGTGGGCCAAGGGCTCCAAGGTCATCCCTCCGGGCCCCGACAACCCGCTCGGCACGCGCTGGATGGCGATCGACGGCACCGTCGGCATCCACGGCACCAACAACGACGCGTCGATCGGCTACTCCCAGTCGCACGGCTGCATCCGGATGCACATCCCGGACGTCGAGGAGCTGTTCGGCATGGTCACGGTGGGCACTCCCGTCACCGTCGTCTGACGCCTCCCGATCCGTGGGCTACACTTCTGGATACGAACAGCGAACGAGGGAGTGCGAGATGGGCCTGAACCAGGTGACCGATGCGAGCTTCGCGGCCGACGTCGAGCAGTCCAACGTCCCCGTGCTGGTCGATTTCTGGGCCGAGTGGTGTGGGCCCTGCCGCATGATGAACCCGATCCTCGAGGAGTTCTCGGGCGCCCACGACGGGCAGATCAAGGTCGTCAAGCTCAACGTCGACGAGAACCCCCAGGCCGCGGCGCGGTTCAAGGTGCTCTCCATCCCGACCATGCTCGTCTTCAAGGATGGCGAGGTCGTGAAGCAGATGGTCGGCGCGATGAGCAAGCAGCGCCTCGAAGAGGCCCTCGCGGAGTGGGTCGGCGCCACCGCCTGAGCGAGGTTCGGGCGCTCGTGATCGACGTGCTCGCCCCCTGACGCGCGGCGCGGACGGCGATGCCCCACAATGTGGGGGCGTGACGACCTCACCCCCTGCATCCTCCGCGGCGCTCGAGCCGTTCCTGGGCGACGAGCGCGTCGTGCACCGCACCGCGCAGCCAGCGCGCCACCGGATCGCCGCGCCACTCCCTGAGGACCTGCCGCTCGCGGTCGTCGACGCGCTGGCCCGCACCGGCGTGCACTCCCTCCACGCGTTCCAGCGCGAGGCGGTCGACCACGTGCGCGACGGGCGGCACGTGGTGCTGGCCGGGGGGACGGGCTCCGGCAAGAGCCTGTGCTACCAGCTGCCCCTGCTCGAAGCCCTGCACGCCCCCCGCGACGGGCGCAAGCAGACCGCGCTGTACCTGGCCCCCACCAAGTCGCTCGCCCAGGACCAGGCGCGACGGCTGCGCGAGCTGGACGCGAGCTGGGCCCGCCCGCTGCTCTACGACGGCGACACCCCGCCGCGCCAGCGCGCGCACGTGCGCAAGGTCGCCAACCTGCTGCTGACCAACCCGGACATGCTGAGCGCGGGCATCCTGCCCTCGCACGCGGAGTGGTCGACCTTCCTGCGCGGGCTGGCGCTGGTCGTGGTGGACGAGAGCCACGTGTACCGGGGGGTGTTCGGGTCGCACGTCGCGCAGGTCCTGCGCCGCCTGCGACGGCTGCTCGCCCACTACGGCAACGACACGTGCACCTTCGTGCTGTCGAGCGCCACCACCGGCAACCCCCGCGCGCACGCGGAGCGGCTGACCGGGCTGGACCTGGAGGTGGTGGGCGACCGGGGCGCACCTCGCGCGGCGCGCGACATCGTGCTGTACAACCCCGAGCTGGACGAGGAATCCGGCGACCGCGATTCGGCGCTCGGCGACGCCGCGCGCATCTACGCGCAGCTGCTCGAGCTGGGCGTGCCGACCATCGTGTTCGCGCGCTCGCGCAAGGGATGCGAGCTCGTGCACCGCATCGCGCGCGACCAGCTGGCAGCTCGAGGCCGCGACGAGCTGGTGGACCGGATCGCACCGTACCGCGGCGGCTACACGCCCGAGGAGCGGCGCCAGACCGAGCGGGGGCTCGCGTCGGGGGCGCTCGTGGGGGTGGTCGCGACCAGCGCGCTGGAGCTGGGCATCGACATCGGCTCGCTCGCCGCAAGCGTGGTGGTCACCTACCCGGGCACCACGACCAGCCTGCTGCAGCGCTGGGGTCGCGCCGGCCGGTCGGTCGCGGGCCGCGGCACCTGCGTGCTGGTCGCCGGCGAGGACGCGCTCGACCAGTACTTCATGCGCAACCCGCAGGAGCTGCTGGAGCGGGAGGTCGAGCACGCCATCGTGTCCGTGCGCAATCCCCGCATCGCCGTGCCGCACCTGGCCGCCGCGGCCGCCGAGCTGCCCCTCGGCAGCGAGCTGGACCGCGCGCTGTGGGACGGGGTCTTCGACGACGGATGCGACCAGCTGCGCGCCGCCGGCCTCGCCCGCGACACGCCGCGAGGCCTCGCGCACGTGGGACGCACCCGCCCCGGCGGGGGCATCGGGCTGCGCTCCACGGGGCAGGGCGAGGTCGCCATCGTCGACTCCGGGAGCGGACAGCTGCTGGGCACCGTCGACATCGCACGCGCCGCCACCAGCGTGCACCCGGGCGCCGTCTACCTGCACCGGGGCGAGAGCTTCCTCGTCGAGCACCTCGACACGCAGGCCCTCGTGGCGAGCGTCCGCGCGGCGTCGCTGCCGTACTACACGATGCCCAAGGTGGACACGCAGGTCGAGGTGGTCGGCGTGCTCGAGCAGCGCACGCTACCCGGCTCGGGCCTGCACCTGCTGCACGGGCGGCTCGTCGTCACCGACCAGCTGGTCGGCTACCAGCGCCTCGACTCGCAGACGCACCGCCAGATCGACCTGGTCGAGCAGGCGCTGCCCCCCGTCGCGTTCGAGACCGAGGGCACGTGGTTCGCCAACCCGCTGCCGCCGTCCAGCGCGCACGCGGGCAGCCCGCAGGCGCTGGTGGACCAGGTGCGCCTGCTCGGGTCGCTCCACGCCGCCGAACACGGATTGATCGCCATGCTCCCGCTCATCGCCACCTGCGACCGGTGGGACATCGGTGGCCTGTCCATCGACTGGCACGAGGCCTTCGACGGGGCGGGGATCTTCATCTACGACGGCCACCCCGGCGGGATCGGCATCGTCGAGACGGGCTTCCACCGCTTCGAGGAGTGGGCCGGGGCGGCACTCGTCGCGCTGTCGGGCTGCCCGTGCGAGGACGGCTGCCCCTCGTGCGTGCAGAGCCCCAAGTGCGGCAACCTCAACGAGCCGCTCGACAAGGCCGGGGCGATCGACGTGCTGCGCGCCGCGCTGGAGGGGCCCGCCGCATGAGGATCGTCCACCTCGACGAGTGCGGCTCCACCCAGGACGAGGCGCGCGCGCTGCTCGAAGGCGGGGAGGCGCAGGTCGCCGTGTCCGCGCGGACGCAGGGTGCCGGGCGCGGACGAGGCGGACGGGCGTGGCAGGACCCACCCGGCGAGGCGCTGATGGTCAGCCTCGGGTGGGCCGGTCCCCTGCCGGCCTCCGTGCTCGACGGCCTGCCCCTGCGCGTGGCCGACGCCGTGCTCACCGCGATCCAGCTCGCCGCCCCCGCCGCTCGCGACGGCATCCGGTGGAAGGCACCCAACGACCTCGTGGCAGCGAGCGACGGCGCGAAGGTGGCGGGCATCCTCGTCGACGCGCGCACGCTCGACGCGGTCGTGGATCCCATCATCGTGGGGATCGGGCTCAACCTCGCCGGGGCGGCGTTCACGACCGCCGACGGGCGCGACGCGACCACCGTCGAGCAGGTGGTCGGGGTGCGCGTCGAGCGCGACGTCCTGCTGCCCGAACTGGTGCGCCTCGTGGGGCGTGCGGTGCGCCCTCCGGCCTGACCCACGCGCGCTTGCGGCCCCAGCGCCGCGGGTACATCCACGGCGTGCGCCTGTTCGCCCCCCTGCTCGCTGCCTGCCTCGTCGCCCTGTGCTGCGCGGCGAGCGTGTCGAGCGGTGCCAGCGACCGGCGCGTGCCCAGCTCCGGGCACGGCCGCGGGCTGGTCGCGCCGGGGTCCGGCACGGTCGACCCGGTGATGCTCGAGTTCACAGAGCGGGTGCTGGAGCGGGCCCG
>JAOPYS010000045.1 GCA_025964465.1 Thermoleophilia bacterium | reverse complement strand
CCCCGGGCGACGCCGCTGCCCGCGGGCGCCACGAGCCGCACGCGCACCGGCCGTTCGTCGGGGGGCGACGCGCCCCAGCGTCGCCGTCCGTGCGCGCCCAGCAGTGCTCCCTCCACCACGGCGGCAGCCTCGCCCGCGGGGTCGTCGTCGCCCAGCTGCCTCACGTGGGTGCGCGCGCCGTCGACGAGCGCGGCAGCAGCAACGGCCGCTGCCGTCCGCAGCGACTCGGTGTCGCCATCACCCGCACCCACGAGCACGGTGCGAGCGCCACCCGCATCTGTCGCCGGCACCACGAGCAGCGAGCCCGCCGTGGAGGCCACCCCCTCGCGCCGCGCCACCGCGTCGAGTTCGGCGTCGCGTCCGAGCACCACGGCGCGCGTCACGCTCGCGTCGAGCACGAGCCCCTCGCCGTCCACCAGCTCCCATGCGTTCGTGCTGTCATCCACGTCAGTGCGCCTCGTCCGGCAGTCCGCGCGCGGCGCGTGCTTCCTTGGCGCCCTTGCGGTTGGTGCGCTCGATCGGCACGGCGTCCGTCCCCCCACGCGCCACCGCGTCCATGTGGCGCGCGATGTCCTCGATCGCCTGGCGCGACTTGGGGGCCTCCGCGCAGTAGCGCGTGGCCTGGGCGAGCGCGATCCGGCACTCGGGCATCCCCACCGACCGCACCGTCTCGAGCGCGGCGGTGGCCAGCAGCAGGGCCATCGGCTTGGCGGGCCCCACGTCCTCCGCCGCGAAGATCACGAGCCGCCGGGCGATGAACATAGGGTCTTCGCCGCCGACCAGCATCTGCGCCAGCCAGCGCAGCGACTCCTCCGGCTGGCTCGCCCGCATCGACTTGATGTAGGCGGAGGCGTGGTCGTAGTGGGCGTCGCCCGCACGGTCGTAGTCGATGCGCCCGCGGTCGCTGGCCTCGAGCACGTGGGCCGGCTCGACCACGCGGTCCGGGGCGAGCAGCGTGGCAGCCTCCAGCAGGGTGAGCGCGCCGCGCGCATCGCCACCGGTGCGCTCCACGATCGCATCGAGCGTGCCGTCGGCGAGCGTGACCGACCCGCCCTGCGCCAGCCCGCGCTCGGTGTCGTCTGCCGCGCGGCGCAGCAGCCCGGCGAGGTCCTCGCGCGAGAGCGGTTCGAGCTCGTACGTCACGAGCCGCGACAGCAGCGCACGGTTGATCGAGACGTAGGGGTTCTCGGTCGTGGCGCCCACGAGGCGGATCGCGCCCGCCTCGACCGTCGGCAGCAGCGCGTCCTGCTGCGCCTTGTTGAAGCGATGGATCTCGTCGAGGAAGAGCACGGTCTGTCGGCCGCTGCCCCCGAGCCGCTCGCGCGCGGTCTCCACGACGCGCCGCACGTCGGCCAGCCCGGCGCCCACGGCCGACAGCTCCTCGAGCGCCATCCCGGCCTCGGCCGCCACGAGCCGCGCGATGGTGGTCTTGCCGGTGCCGGGTGGCCCGACGATCACCATGTTGGGCACGTGCCCCTGCGCGAGCTGGCGGCGCAGGCGGCCGGTGTCGCCCACGAGCCGCGCCTGCCCCGCCACCTCGTCGAAGGTCCGCGGGCGCATGCGGTCGGCGAGGGGGGCGAGGCGCTCGCGCTGCTCGTCGGCGGAGGCTGCGAAGAGGTCGGACACGCTGCACATCATCCCACCCGTGCGCCCGCTCGCGGCGTGGGCATACTGGAAGGCATGAGCTCCACGCCGCCCGACCCCGCGCCCGACACCATGCAGCTCGCCGGGATGGCACTGCGCAACGGGGTGCTGATCCTCGGCCCGACGCGCTGGGCGGTGGCCGTGCGCGGCGACGACGGGCAGGTCACGACGCAGGTCGGGCGCCGCCCTTCGGCGGGCGAGCAGCTCGCCGACCGGGTGCCGCTGCTGCGCGGGCCGGTGCGCCTGGCCAACATGCTGCGCGTGCTGCCGCACGTGCGCCGCGAGGCCCCCACGGCGCGCCTCGCGCTCGAGTCGCGGGGCATCGTGGGCGGGATGGTGTTCGGGTCGCTCGCCACGGGGCTGCTGCGTCGGCGCCTGGGGCGCACCGCCGTCACCGAGCTGGCGTCGGGCGCGATCTCGCTGGCGACGACGATCGGGTCGATGCGCACGGGCGAGGTCGCGGCCTACCACGGCGCCGAGCACAAGGCGATCGGCGCCTACGAGCAGGGCATCGACGCGGCGGACGCCACGCGCGAGCACGCGCGGTGCGGCACGCAGCTGGCCCTGCCGATGCTGGTCTTCGGTGCGATCGCCACGCAGGGCGCACTCGCGCTCGCGCCGCGCTCGCCCCGGGCGGCGCGCACGATCGGCCAGCTCGTCGGGGTCGCGGCCGCGACGGAGCTGTTCCGCGCCGCGCAGCGCGGGAAGGGATCAGCCCTCGCCACCGTCGCCGCCAAGGCCGGGCTCACCCTGCAGACGGTCGCCACGACGGCCGAGCCCACGCGCGACCAGCTCGACGTCGCCGAGGCCGCCCTCGCCGCACTGCTCGCGGCGGAAGCCGCAGTCGCCGCCTGACAGGCCCGACCGCGTACTTCCGCACAGATGCGACCGATCCGGTCAGGTTCGTGCGGAGGTAGGCGACGGCCCGATTCGCGCGCGGGAACTTCCGCACAGATGCGACCGATTTGGTCAGGTCCGTACGGAGGTGGCGGTGATGACCCCTCGCGACCGCTCACTGACCCCGGAATTAGACCGGGGAGGCGCCGGCCGAAGCCGGGCCTCCCCTGTGGTCAAGCGCGTGGCGATCGCCGGGGCTCCCCTCCCCATGTGGCGTTCGCGCACCCCGCTGTGGGCGGGCTGGGCGCAACTCGCAAGCGCTGTCTCAGTCTTCCTCGACCGGGATCAGCTGCACGGCCTCGCCGCGTCCTTCGCGGTGGAAGACGCTCGCCGGGATGCGGTGGTGGCCGCCGGGCGTGAGCTCGGCCTCCAGCTCCCCGCGCTCGATCCACTTCACGATCGTCTGGCGGCTCACACCGACACGGCGCGCCACCTCGGCGGGCGTGTAGTACTTCTTCTTGAGCTTCAGGTACGTCTTCGGGGCCTTGCTCGTCCCGGAGGCGGCACGAGGCGCGGCGAGCGACTCGACCTGGCGGGCGCCACCGGTGGCAGAACCCTGTCCGACCGTCGGCTCGCTGCGCTCCGCGCTCATGCGCGTGGCGGCGATGACGGTGTCCAGGGCCTCGAGCTCGACGCTGCGGCCACTCGACACCATCTCTTCGCGGAGCTGTTCGAGCGCGCGGAGCCGCTCGTCGCCTGACTGTGTCATCCGGTTTCCCCTCCGAATCGCCCGGTGCGTCGGCTGCGTCGTAAATGCCGCGGCTTCGCTCCGGTTCCGTGGTGATCTTGCCCTCGCCCCATCGGCGCGAAACCTGCCGGACTTGAGTCGAATCTCACGCGAAACTGCCCTGACACCGACGCGCCTCGGTGTCCTCCGCGACGGGCACCCGACGCCCCTCCAACGGCATGCCAGCGCCGCGGCCCGCACCCATCAAGTCGGCTCGGGCGGATGCCGATGGCGCCGGCATGGACGACATCCTCGCTTCGTTCGCGCACGCGCTGCGCGACTTCCTCGCCGGTATCCCGCCCTTCCTCGCAGCATGGGCGCCGGTGCTCATGCTCTTCGTCATGGCGGGGCTGGTGTGGGTGGTCATGAAGACCATCCCGCGCACGGGCGCCAAGGTGATGACCCCCGACGACGCGAGCACGGTGACGTGGGCCGACGTCGCCGGGGTCGACGAGTTCCAGAAGGAGCTGGAGGAGGTCGTGGAGTTCATGCGCGACCCCAAGCGCTTCGAGGCGCTGGGCGCGAAGGTGCCCAAGGGCGTGATGCTCTACGGCCCCCCCGGCACCGGCAAGACGCTGCTGGCCAAGGCCGTCGCGGGTGAGTCGGGCGCGATGTTCTACGCGCAGAGCGCCTCGGGCTTCATCGAGATGTTCGCCGGGCTCGGCGCCGCACGCATCCGCAAGCTCTTCGAGGAGGCGCGCAAGAACGCCCCCGCGATCATCTTCATCGACGAGCTCGACGCCGTCGGTGGCGCGCGCGGCGGCGGTGGCGGGGACGGCGGCAGCCGCGAGAAGGACCAGACCCTCAACCAGCTGCTCGTGGAGATGGACGGCTTCTCCAGCGGCGAGCAGGTCGTGATCATCGGCGCCACCAACCGGCTCGACACGCTCGACCCGGCGCTGCTGCGCGCGGGGCGCTTCGACCGCCAGCTCTACGTGGGCCCCCCGGACCTCAAGGGCCGCATCGAGATCCTGCAGGTGCACACGAAGGACAAGCCGCTCGCCGAGGAGCTCGACCTGGAGCTCGTCGCGCGCCGCACGCCGGGCGCCACGGGCGCCGACCTCGCCAACATCTGCAACGAGGCCGCGATCTACGCGGGCCGCGACGGGCGCAGCGAGATCCTGCAGAAGGACTTCGAGGCCGCGTTCGAGCGCGTGGTCGCGGGCATCGCGCAGGCCAAGGTGATGACGCCCGAGGAGAAGAAGACCGTCGCGTACCACGAGGCCGGGCACGCCATCCTCTCCACCTTCGTCGACCCGCCGCGCCCCGTGCACCGCGTGACGATCGTGCCCACGGGCCAGGCGCTCGGCTACGTGCTGCACGTCCCGGAGGAGGACAAGTACACCGAGAGCAAGGAAGAGCTGATCAACCAGATGATCGTGGCGCTCGGCGGGCGCGCGGCGGAGGAGCTGATCTTCGGCCGCATCTGGAACGGCGCGTCCAGCGACCTGGAGGCCGTGACGCGCATCAGCCGCGCGATGGTCTTCGACTGGGGCATGGGCAAGACCGTCAACTCGCTCGCCCTCAAGGCGAACAACTACTCGCTGTCGGAGCGCACGAAGGAGCTGCGCGACGTCGAGCAGCGCGAGCTGGCCGACCACGCCTACGAGCGCGCGCGGGCCATGCTCGCCGAGCGGCGCGACCTGCTGGAGAAGCTGGCCACCGTCCTGCTCGAGCAGGAGACGCTCGACCAGGGCGAGGTCGAGGCGATCCTCGGGGTCGAGCGGCCGCGGACCGGCCCCATGACGACGAAGCAGCGCGCGATGGCCGCGTTCTCGCTCGAGGGCGGCGACCCGGTCGAGGACGACGAGGCCTGATGGGCGAGGCCCCGACGGTGCCCGGCGTGGTGGGGGTCCACCACGTCGCCTTCGCCGTGCCCGACCTGGATGCGGCGCTCGAGCACTGGACGACCGTGCTGGGCGCGCACCTGGAGCTGCGCGCCGTGGTGGCGCACCAGGGCGTCGAGGCCGCGTCGCTGGAATGGCCGGGCTCGCCGACGCTGCTCGAGCTGGTGGCTCCCCTCGACGAGACGAGCGGCGTGGCACGGTTCATCGCCAAGCGCGGCGCCGGCATGCACCACGTGGCGTGGGCGGTCGAGGACGTGGCCGGCTCGCTCCACGTGCTCGCGCGCTCGGGCGCGAGGCTGATCGACGCCGAACCGCGGGTGGGCCTGCACGGCACCCCCGTCGCGTTCGTGCACCCCGCCTCGATGGGCGGCGTGCTCGTGGAGCTCGTGCAGGTCGCCTGAGCGGTCAGCGCGCGGCGAGCTGCGGCGCCGCCGGGTGCGTGATGAGCGAGCGCACGCTCGCCAGTCGGCTGCGATGGGCGACGTCGCCCGTCGCCGTGCCCGCGAGCGCGACGCGTTGCGTCGGCATCGCGAACGAGGCTGCCACGGAGGCCGCGCCCGCCGAGGTGGCGGACATCGGGCTCGCGGTGGGAGCCGCCGCGGCGCCCGCCATGGTGGTCGTGCCGCCGTGCAGCCCGCTCGCGAGCTGCACCACCTCGTCCAGCTGGGCGTCGGAGACCGTGGTCGAGGCGCTGATGGCGGCCGCGATCTGCTGGAGCCGCACGAGCGCCGCCGAATCGAGGGCTGCCTGCGGCGAATCCAGGACGAGCGAGGCGATCGCGTCGAGGGCCGTGCCGGCATCCTGCAGCTGCAGGACCTGGGCCTGGACGACGGCGGTCTGCGGGTACCCACCGAGCGTCGTTGCCTGGTTGAGCAGCTCCGCGGCGCGCGCGGCGAGGGGCCCTCCGACCGACGCGGGCGTGCGCTCGGGGACGATCGGCGTCAATGGCTGCACATACCGCAGGTCAGGGTCCTGGACGGGCGTCGTCGTCGCGCCCCCACAACCACCGGATGATCCGCACATGTCCAACCCCCGTCGTCCCTGACGCGTTCCCGCCTCGCCTCACCGTACGACGGGCTGCGCGTCGTGCCTAGGTACACCACGTTCTCGGGGCCGCGTCGGCGGGTAGGTGGTGCCCGATGCGCGGCGAGCCCCCGCCGCGACGACCACGTTTTCGCGAGGAGCACCCCATGGCCAAGGACATTTCCGTCGAGATCGGCTTCAGCGGGGGCGGCAGCACCGCCGTCGGCGTGCCGGAGGACCGGCTCGAGGACTTCACGCGCGCGCTGGGCGAGGGCCAGAACGAGCGCTGGTACACGATCACGTCCAACGACGGCGCCGAGTTCATGGTCGACCTCTCGAACGTGATCTTCGTGCGCGTCGGCACGCGCAACCGCTCGATCGGCTTCTCGAACGCCTGAGCCGAACGCGTAGGGTCGCCGGGTGACCGCTCCCCCTCCAAACGCCACGCTCCTCGAACGCTTCGACGAGCTCGACCGGCGGCTGAGCGCTGCCGTCGTCGTGAAGCCGCGCGCCGATGGTCGCCCCCGCCCGTGGCTTCGGGTGCTGCGCCGATTCAGCGAGGCGGGCAGCTACGGCGTGGGGTGGATCGTGCTGTTCGCGGCGGCGGGCGTGATCTCCGATGGTGTGCGCCGCGGTGCGGTGGCGGGTGCGCTCGTGGTCGCGATGCTCGGGTTCAACACGGTGGTGAAGCGCATCATCCGCCGCCCGCGCCCCGTCGCCAAGGCGATCGAGCACGCCCCCACGACGTACAGCATGCCGAGCGCGCACACGTCGATGGCCATGGTCGGCGCATCGACGATGTCGGTCATCGAGCCCAACCTGGTCCCCCTGTGGTGGGCGATCGCCGTGGGCCTGGCCACGA
>JAOPYS010000038.1 GCA_025964465.1 Thermoleophilia bacterium | reverse complement strand
GCGGTCGCCCTCGGACTGATCATCGCCGCGGCCGTCACGTCCATCCGCATCGCGCGCCGTCGCATGAAGTACGAGACGTGGTGGGTGGTGCACCTGTACAGCTACCTCGGGCTGGCGCTGTCGTGGTCGCACCAGCTGGCGACCGGCACGCCGTTCGAGGGTCGCCCCTTCGCGCGCCTGTTCTGGACGGCCCTCTGGCTGGCCACGGCCGGGGTCGTGTTCGCATACCGGGTGCTGCTGCCGCTGGGACGCAGCGTGCGCCACGGCCTGCGGGTCGTGGAGGTGCGCCACGAGGCGCCGGGCGTCGTGTCGATCATCCTCGAGGGCCGTCGCCTCGACCGGTTGCCGATCTCGGGTGGGCAGTTCCTTCAGTGGCGGTTCCTGACCCGCGGGCAGTGGTGGCAGGCACACCCCTACTCCCTGTCGGCCGTGCCGAGCGAGCGCTACATGCGCGTGACGGTGAAGGACCTGGGCGACCACTCTGCGGGCCTGCGCCACCTGCGCCCCGGCACGCGCGTGGCGATCGAGGGCCCCTATGGCGCCTTCACCGCCTCCGCCATGGTGCGCCGCGACGTGTTGCTGATCGGGGCCGGCGTCGGCTCGACCCCGCTGCGGGCACTGCTCGAGGACGTGCCGGCAGGCAGCCACGTCGTGGTCGCACTGCGCGCATCGACCGAGGAGGAGCTCGTGCTCGCGGACGAGCTCCAGGCGCTGTGCGCGGCGCGCGGCGGGCGGCTGGTACGCCTGGTCGGGTCGCGGCGCGAGTGGCCGCTCGATCCGCGGCAGCTGCTGCAGCTCGTGCCGGACGTGGCCCGCCGGGACGTGTTCGTCTGCGGCCCCGAAGGCTTCATGCAGTCGCTGCTGGGGAGCGCCGCATCGGCGGGTGTGCCGAAGCGGCAGCTCCACCACGAGGAATACGCGTTCTGAGAGGACGGACACCATGGGTCGCGCACCGATCGTCATCACATCCACACTCGCCGGCCTCGCGCTCGTGCTCGGCTACCACCCGCGGTCCGGGGGGTCCGCCGCCGCTGGCACGGCCGTGACGCTGGCCGATGCCGGCACGCACACGGCGACACCGACGGCGACCGCCACGGTGCCTGCTCCTGCGACCACGACGAAGGCCACCTCGGCCACGGGCTCCGTGCAGGACATCAGCGAGAACGGGCGCGAGTTCGGGTCGATCCAGGTGACGGCGACGGTCACCGGTGGCAAGGTCACGAACGTGGCGATCGCCGCGCTGCAGGCGTACGACGGTCGATCGCAGTCGATCGACGAGTACGCCGTCCCCCAGCTGCAGCAGCAGACGCTCGACGCCGGCACGGCACGGATCGACGGCGTGTCGGGCGCCACCTACACGAGCCAGGCGTACGAGACGTCGCTGCAGGCCGCTCTCGACCAGCTGGCGGTGTGACGATGGTCGCCCGCGCGGGCGCCTCGGTGTAACCGGAGGCGGGCGAGGTGGCAATACCGGGCATGACGCACCTGATGGCCCGAGCATCCGAACCGCCGCCACCCACCAACCGCTTCGCGTGGGTCGACGCCCACGACGAGGCCGAGGTGGTGCGACGCGTCGCACTCGGCGAGGTGCCGGCACAGGAGCGGCTCTGGCGGATGCACCTCGATGCGGTGCACCGGGTCTGCGCCTCGCAGCTGGCCGCGACCGACGCCGAGGATGCGGTGGCCGACACCTTCCTCGCCGCCTTCGCGTCCGCCGGGTCGTTCGACCCGAGCCGCGGATCGGTGCAGGCGTGGCTGCTCGGCATCGCGGTCAACCAGGTGCGCCGGCGCTGGCGGGCCGACCGCCGCGTCGCCGCCACGCTCGCGCGCGTGGTGCACCGCGACCGCGCGACGGCCAGCTCGCCCGACCACGCCGAGCTGGTGATCGCCCGCATCGACGCACGTTCCCTCGCCGCGGGGCTCGCGGAGCTCTCCGACGCCGACCGCCTCGTGCTGGTCGTGCAGGCCGCCGGCGACCTCGACACCCAGGAGCTGGCGACCGCCCTCGGCATCGCACGCTCCGCCGCGAAGGTGCGGTTGCACCGCGCGCGCCGACGCCTCGCCACCTTCCTCGACCCGACCTCGCCCCACTGAACGCCCGGAGCACCACCATGATGAATCCCACCGACATCCCGTTCGAGAAGCCCGACGCCGACGCCGCGCGGGCCATCCGCGCCGCGACGCCCGCGCCCGACGACGCCGCCACCGAGCGCATCGCGGCACGCATCCAGCGTGGGCTGGAGGCTCCGGCGCGAAGCACGCGCCCGGCCGCACCCACGCGTCGCCGCCGCCCCTCGTGGCAGCCGGCCCTCGCCGCGGGCGTGCTGGTCGCGGCCGTCGCCGTCGCCGCACTCGCCCCGAGCCACGACGAGGGCTCGCGCGGGGTTGGCCCCCGGCTCGCCGCCGCTGCCGTGCTGCGGCACGCGGGCGACACCGCCTACGACCACGCCCGCGAGCTCGGTCCGCTCGCGGACGGCGAGTACCAGTACGTGGAGTCGTCCTCGACCGTGCCGGAGCTCGGCGAGCGCTTCGTCGACCGGCGGTGGATCAGCGCCGACGGGACCACGCACGTCGTGATGCTGAAGGGCTCGCTCCTGCCGGAGGGGACGAAGTACTGGGTGCCGGCCGCGACGTGCATGAGCCGAGCCGACCTCTCCCAGACGCCGCTCTCGCTCACGCCCCGACCGACGGTCGCGGTGGGCTCGGCGCCACCCGCGTGCTGGAAGGACGAATCCTTCGCCCTGGAGCTCACCGACGCCAGAGGGCCGATCGTGGCGGCACCTCCCGCAGGCGCAGCGGTGGCCATCCACGACGACCTGGGGCCGATCGGGTCCGCACCCGAGCTGACCTTCGGCGAGAACGTCGTCGAGCGCAGCACGCCGAGCCGCGTGCCGCCGGGCGCGCCGATGCCCGCGCCGAATGCCGACGGCGCGACGGGCGCCGCGGTGGCGGTCGAGGTCACCGGCCCCACGGCCGAGAGCCCGCTCGTGCTCACGCCTGCGACGTCGTGGGTGCAGGTCACGTCACGGCTGCGCGAACAGGACGCCTACGACATCGGGCCCGATCACCCCGCGATCCCCTCCCCCATGCGTGGCGAGAACGACTGGAGCCGGCTGTTCACCAACGCGGACGTGCGGGCGCTGCCCGACGACGCCGACGCGATGCTCGCCGAGCTGCAGGCACGCGTGGCGAAGGGCCGGGCCGCGCAGGGGCGGGCGGTCCACGCCGGGCTCCCGGCCGCCGAGCCGGAGGACCCCGCACGAGCGGTCGCCGACCTCGCAGCGCAGCTGCTCGGGGAGGCGCCGATCAGCCCGGCAGCGCGACGCGCCGTGTTCGGGGCGCTCGCCCTGCTCGGAGCCTCGGGCGATGCCACGGTGGAGCGCGGGGTCGACCTGCCCGGCGGCGGCAGCGCGATGCGCGTCACCCTCCCGCTGGAGCAGCCGAAGGGCTACGAGGACCCGAGCGGCAAGCAGTACACCTACGCGATCCTGCTCGACGAGGAGACCGGCGACCTGCGCGCCAC
>JAOPYS010000005.1 GCA_025964465.1 Thermoleophilia bacterium | reverse complement strand
GGGATGCGGGCCCAGTCGGGGCCGCGGCTGCCGAGCTCGTACCCGGTCTCGTAGACCGCGTTGGTGAGGTCCTGCAGGTCGAGCGCGGCGGGCATGTCGCGCGCGCTGGGCACGAAGCGCTGGCCCTGCGTCGCCTCGCCATAGCCCTCCATGAAGGCGTCGCGTGCGCTCGTGGAGAAGCGTTCCGCGACGGGGCGCAGCGCATCCAGCTCCGCGGCCGAGGCGCCACGCTCGCCCAGCGCCGCCAGGCCCTGCGCGCCCGCGTACTCGTACGAGCTGCGCTGGCGCGCCACGTCGGTGAGCGCGTCGGTGCGCTCCCAGCGCTCCGCGATCGGCGCCGACGGCGCGCCCTCGAGGTCGACGATCTTCACGTCGTCGCCCACCTTGAGCATCTGTCCCAGGTGGTAGTCGCCGTGGGTGTGGATGAGGAACGCCGGCTCGGATCGCTCCCCGCGCGCCGCGATGTCGTCGATGCGCTGCCCGAGCGCCGTCTCCAGCTCGTCGACCGTGCGCCCGCTCGGCAGCGGCATCCCCGAGGCGCGCAGCTTCGCCATGGCCGAGGCCGCCGAGCCGCGAAGCGTGTCGAACTGCTCGCCGCTGCGCCACATGTCCGGCCGCACCGCCCGGAACTCCGAGCCTTCGCCCCCCGACGCGAACGCCGTGTGCATCTGCCCGAGCCGAACCCCGTGGTTGCGCGCGGCCTTCGCGTACTGCCGGATGCCCATCCGCACCTCGCGCGATTCCGCCCCGCTCGTGCGCGCCGCGCCGAGCACGCCGTCGACCTGCTCCAGCGCGTGCGTCCAGGTGTCGCCCTCGTTCGGCGCGAACTCCGTCAGCGTGGCCACCGTGCGGGGCAGCCCCTCCGACCCGTAGTGGTCGATCGAGCCGAGCACGTTCGGCGTCGCCTCGAAGCCGACCCGCGTGAGGTGCTCGCCCTTCCACACGTCGAGCGCGCCGGTCGGCGTGCCGGGCACCAGCTCGGCATCGTGAAGCCGCACCAGCTTGAGCATCGCCGACGCGTCGTTGGTGGCGGTGACCTTCACGTTGGTGTTGGAGGAGTGCTGCGGCAGCACGTCGAGCGCGAGGCCGCGACCCTCGCGGGGCAGCACGTCGTGCAACGGTGTCGCGCTCGTGCCCGCCACCGTCTCGCCGCGCTCGCTCATCTGGAACTTGTTGCCGCGCATCATGTCCGTGAACGCATCCACGAATGAGCGATCACCCATCGCGTCCGTCAGCACGAACTCGCCCTCGGCGGCGTGCACCCGCGCCATCGGCCCGAGCAGTTCGGACGCATCGCGCACCGTCGCGCGCGGCACCGCCGTCATCGCGTGGGCGTACAGCTGTGGCGCGGCCCCGTCCGCATAGCGCACGTCGACCATCGCGAGGTGCCCGCGCGTGGCCAGGTCGTCCTTGATCGGGGTGAGCCCCCGAACCGTCGCACCCTCGATCGCGTGTTCCTTGCCCGAGAACCAGCGCTGGCCGGGAAGGTAGCCGGGGAGGGTGCGCTCCACCTCGCCGAGGCCGGAGCGGAACAGCTCGGTGATCGACCGCGACCCCAGCTCGATCTCCGGCAACGCCTCGAGCGCAGCGTCCGCGACGCGTGCTCCGACGACCGGTGCGATGCCCGACAACCCCATGTGCAACTTCCCCCCGAAAGTTTCCCCGCCGGGGTGTCGAGGGGCGTGGGCCAGCCGTTGCGCGGCGACCGCGGGCTGGCCCTACTTGAGCAGGCGCGAGAGGCGTCGGTCCTTGAGCACGCGCCCGCCGGTCTGCTCCTGCGGGCAGTAGCACATGACGTAGCTCTCGTAGTGCACGGCGGCGATGGTCGTGCCGCACCTCGGGCACGGCTCCCCGTCGCGTCGGTGCACCTGAAGCGGCGGCTTGAGCTTGTCGGGGAGGGGGAGGGCGGCGGTCGACGCGAAGTGGGCGATCGCCGCGTCGAGCCGCTCGGCGATGGCGCCGCGCAGCGCGACGTCCTGCGCGTCGTCCAGCTCGGTGGCGCGCTGGAAGGGGGAGAGGCGCGCGCTCCACAGGATCTCGTCCACCCACGTGCGGCCGATGCCGGCGATCACCCGCTGGTCGCGCAGCACGGAGTACAGCGGGCGGGCGCCGGTCGCCGCGAGGCGCTCGCGCAGGTCGGCGGGGGGCTCGGGCCACGCGTCGGGGCCGAGCGTGGCGAGCTGCGGGTCGGCGGCGAGGGCCTCTGCGCCGTCGTAGAGCTTGACCCACGCGGCCTGCTTGGTCCCGGTCTCGCGCAGGCGCAGCTCCTCCTCGCTCCCGGCCAGGCGCAGCAGCAGGCGGGAGGAGCGGTCGCGCGGCCCGGCGGGCGCGGCGTGCACGTTGAGGCGGCCGGCTGACATGAGGTGCCCGAGCAGGTGCAGGTCGCCCTCGAAGTGGATCATGAAGAGCTTGCCGCGGCGGTCGAGGCCCTCGATCGTGCGCCCCGTCAGCTCGCCGAGCTTGGGCTGGAAGGTCCGCATCACGTTGAGCCCGGGCGCGCGGGCGGTCTCGACCACGCGCCCGGCCAACGCCTCGGACAGCACGCGCGTGATGATCTCGACCTCGGGCAGCTCGGGCATGCCGGGTGTGTACCCCCGCGGCGGTCGATTAGGGAGTGGCGCAGCGGGAATCCGGGGTGGCATGGAACCCGACGGGACACAGAACGCCAAGACGCAGAACGGGATGCGCGACGCGCGCACGCACGTGAACCGCCAGAAGACGCGACGGGGGATCGAGCCGCCGCGCACGGTGGCGGAGCAGGTGGAGGAGCTGGTCGTCGAGGGCGACGACGGCCGGCGCCGACGCGACCCGGTCGGCGCCGCGGAGGCGCAGCGCACGGAGCGCGACAACGGCGTCGGTGGCGCGTGGATCGACACCACGCAGCGCGCGAACGAGCCGGGTGTGGACGAGGCCGTGTTCTTCGAGAAGCTCCCGGAGCGACACGCCGAGCGCGCCGAGCGCCACGACGACGCCTAGCGCGGCAGGTCGAAGCGCACGGCGAGCCCGTCGAGCAGCGCCTCGAGGCCGAGCTCGAACCGCTCGTCGGAGGTGAAGGCCTCGTTCGCCGCGCGCCACGCCGCGACAGGGTCGTCGCCGGCCCACCCGCGAATGTTGGTCAGCTCGTCCGGAGCGAAGTGCTGCCGGAGCATCGCGTCGATCGACGCGATCTCGGCCGCCCCTCCCACGTCGCGCTCCAGGTCACGCCCGGCCTCGCCTGCGCGCATCACGTACCCGAACACGTAGTCGTCGACGATGCCGGTGATGGCCAGCTTGTCGCGCCAGCCCAGGTCGGTCGCCGCGAGCGCCTGGAGCGACTGTTCGAAGTGGCGGATCGCATTGGGCCCCAGACGCACTCCCTCGAGGGCGGCCATCGCCCACGGGTGCTCGATGAACGCGTCGCGGCTCGAGTGGGCGATCGCGGCGAGGGCGGCACGCCAGGAATCCGGGAAGCGGTCGGCCGGGACGACCACCTCCGCCATGAGTGCGTCCTGCATGAGTGCCAGCAGGTCGTCCTTCGTGCGCACGTAGTGGTAGAGGGTCATCGTGCCGGCGCCGAGCTCGCGGGCCACGCGGCGCATGGAGACCGCGTCGATCCCGTCGGTGTCGGCGACCCCGAGCGCGACCGACGCGAGCTGCTCGCGGGTGAACCGGGGCCGGCGTGCGCCCGGCTCCGGGCGCGTCCAGATCGATGTCGAATCGTCGGGAGTTGACACACGTACAGTGTACCGCTAACGTTCGTCGTATGGTGTACGAAGAAGCAGTACGGAGTACGGTCAACGGCATTGAAGCGCGCGGCCTCGGCAAGCGCTACGGCGACCTGTGGGCGCTGCGCGGCCTCGATCTGGACGTCCCCGCCGGGTCGGTGCTGGGCCTGCTCGGCCACAACGGCGCGGGCAAGACCACCGCGATCCGCATCCTCACGACGCTCACCGCCGCGACCGAGGGCACGGCCCGGGTCGCGGGGCTCGACGTGGCGACCGACGCCCCGCGCGTGCGCGGCCGCATCGGCGTGGCCAGTCAGTCGGCCACGGTCGACGGGCTGCTCACGGCGCGCGCCAACCTCGACCTGCTCGGCGCGCTCTACCACCTGCCCCGGGCCGAGGTGCGGCGTCGCCGCGAGGAGCTGCTCGAGCGGCTCGACCTGGGCGACGCCGCCGACCGCATCGTCAAGACGTACTCGGGCGGCATGCGTCGCCGGCTGGACCTTGCCGCGTCCCTCATCGCGCGCCCTCCGGTGCTCTTCCTCGACGAGCCCACCACTGGCCTCGACCCGCGCAGCCGCAATGACCTGTGGGAGCTGCTGCGCGAGGTGGTCGCGGAGGGGGCCACGCTGCTGCTGACCACGCAGTACCTCGACGAGGCCGACCAGCTCGCCGACGACATCGTGCTGCTCGACCAGGGGCGCGTCGCGGCGCGCGGCACGCCAGCCGAGCTCAAGTCCGCCTACGGCGGCGAGCGCCTCGTCGTCACCGTGACGGTGGCGGCGGAGCTGGCGCCGGCCCGCGCGGCGCTCGAGCCGTTCCTGGGCGGCGCCGCGGTGACCATCGAGGAGGCGACCCGCGAGCTGTCGGCCTCGATCACCTCGGGCACGCGCCTCGTGGAGGTGGTGCGCGCGCTCGACGCGGCAGGGGTCGACGTGCTCGACGTGCACCGCCGTGAGGCCACCCTCGACGATGCCTTCCTCGCCATCACCGGCGCCGACAGCCCTGCCGCCCCGACTGGAGGTTCCGCATGACCGCGCTCGCCCCCGCCTCCACCGACTTCGACGATCCGTCGGGCTCGCGCCTGCGCTGGTTCGTCGGTGACACGCTCGCCATGACGAAGCGCAACCTCGCGCACGTCCGCCAGGTGCCGGAGAAGCTGGCCGACGTCACCATCCAGCCGATCATGTTCGTCGTGCTGTTCGCCTACGTGTTCGGCGGCGTCATCGCCGTGCCGGGGGGCAACTACCGCGAGTACCTGATCGGCGGCATCCTCGTGCAGAGCCTCGGCTTCGGCATCATGGGCCCGGGCGTGTCGATCGCCACCGACCTGCGCGAAGGCGTCGTCGACCGCTTCCGCACGATGCCGGCGTCACGCTCCGCCTACCTCGTCGCGCACGTCGTGGCCGAGCTCGCCGCGATCTCCCTGGCCGTCATCCTGCTCTCGCTCACGGGCCTCGTCGTGGGCTGGCGCATCCACGAGGACGTGGCGCATGCAGCCGCCGCGTACGGACTGCTCATGCTCTTCGCCACGGCGATGATCTGCCTCGGGACGTTGATCGGCATCGTGGCGCGCACCGCGGATTCGGTGCAGGGCATCGCGTTCATCGCTGTGTTCCCGCTCACCTTCATGGCCACCACGTTCGTACCGCTCACTGGCTTCTCGTCCGGTCTGCGACACGTCGTCGAGTGGAACCCGATCAGCGCACTGGCGGGGGCCGCGCGTACCCTGTTCGGCAACCCGACCGGCATCCCCGCGAACGCCGCGTGGCCGATGGAGCACTGCGTCCTCGCCTCGCTGCTGTGGTGCGTCGCCATCATCGCGGTCGCGTTGCCGCTGGCCATCCGGGCGTTCGCCCGGCGCACTGAGGGATGACGCGCGCGAGTAGCGCGCGACGGAGCGGGCATCGCCGACAGATGCGATCCGGCACCTTCGCCTCCCTCGGCGTCCCCAATTTCCGCCGCTACTTCACGGGCCAGGCGATCAGCCTCGTCGGCACGTGGATGCAGATCATCGCCCAGTCGTGGCTCGTCCTGGACCTGTCGGGGTCGGGCACGGTGCTCGGTGCGGTGACCGCCGCGCAGTTCCTCCCCCTGCTGCTGCTCGGCTCGCTCGGCGGCGTGCTCGTCGACCGCAGCGACAAGCGGCGGGTGCTGCTGGTCACGCAGACCCTGCTCGGGCTGCTGGCGCTCGCGCTCGGGCTCGTCGTGGTGGCCGACGCGGCGACGGTGCCGATCGTGTTCGGTTTCGCGGTCGCGTTCGGGCTGGTGATGGCGGTCGACCAGCCCGCGCGGCAGGCGCTCCCCATCGAGCTCGTCGGGCGTGACCTCGCTCGCAACGCCGTCACGCTCAACAGCGTGCTCATCAACGGCGCCCGCGCGGTCGGGCCGGCGGTGGGCGGCGTGCTGATCGCCACGGTCGGCACGGGTGCGTGCTTCCTCATCAACGCCGCGACGTTCGTCGCCGCCATCGCCTCGATCGCCCTCGTGCGCCCGGATGAGCTGCACCGCGGGGCGCCGGCCCAGCGCCAGCGCGGCGCGGTGCGCGAGGGGTGGTCCTACGTGCGCGCGACGCCGCAGCTGTTCGCGGTGCTCGTGATGATGGCGCTCGTGGGGACGCTCGCCTACGAGTTCCAGGTGACGCTGCCGATCCTCGCGCGTGAGCACCTGCACGTCGGCGCTGGGCGGTACGGGCTGATGACGACCGCGATGGGCGTCGGGGCCGTGGTCGCCGGGCTCGCCATCGCGCGCATGGGGTTCACCGGCGCCCGCAACGTCGGCTGGTGCGCGCTGGCGTTCGGCGCCGCCATGGCGCTCGTGGCGGCGGCGCCCGGCCTCGTCACGACCTTCGCGGCGCTCGTCCTGGCGGGTGCCGCCAGCGTGGCGTTCCTGTCCACCGCCAACGCCACGCTGCAGCTCGAGAGCGAGGAGGCGTTCCGCGGGCGCGTGATGGCGCTGTGGTCGATCGCCTTCCTCGGCAGCACCCCGCTGGGCGGGCCGGTGGTGGGCTGGGTGGCGGAGACGGTGTCGGCGCCCGCGTCGCTGCTCGTCGGCACGGTGGCGTGCGTGGCGGCCTGCGCCGTCGGCGTGTTCGCGCCCGAGGGGGAGGGGTCGGTACGATCGGCCGAACCCGACGAACGGAGGCGTCATGTCGAGGCCCGAGCAGGTAGCACGTGAGTTCCGCGACTTCATCATGCGCGGCAACGTCGTCGACCTCGCCGTCGGCATCGTCGCGGGCGCGGTCTTCGGCGCGGTCGTCAATTCGCTCGTCAAGGACGTCGTCATGCAGCTGGTGGCGGCGATCGTCGGCAAGCCCGACTTCACGGCGCTCAGCTTCGAGCTGAACGATTCGATGATCGGCTACGGCGCGTTCCTGACGGCGCTGCTCAACTTCATCCTGACCATGGCTGCGGTGTTCTTCCTCATCGTCAAGCCGCTCAATGCGTTCACGGCCCGGGTCGTGCCGCCGGCGCCAGCGTCCGGTCCCTCGATCCGCGAGTGCACGGAGTGCCTGTCGGAGGTGCCGGTTGCGGCGCGTCGCTGTCGCTACTGCACGAGCGAGCTGTCGCCCGTCGCCTGACCTTGGCGCGCGAGGCTGCCGAAGCCTCCGCAAGGCTCCGCATGTCAGCCGCGGGGCGTTCGATCATCCCGGCGACCGGGACTACAGTGGCGGAGTGGCACCTCGACCCCTCCCCGAGCTGCGGCGCACCGACCGGACCGTGATCTCCCTGCGAGTCCTCGTGGCGCTGCTCGCATGCCTGCACGTCACCCTCGTGGCCGACGAGCTGCGCGGGGCCGGGCTCGGGTGGGTCGGGCTCGCCGCGGGTGCGCTGATGCTCGCCGGCAGCCTCGTCGGCGCCGCGGCGTGGGGCGCGCGGGCAGCGCGACGGATGGCGCCCCTGGCGTGGGTGCTCGCGGCGGTGGACGCCCTGGCGCTGGTCGCCATCGCGCGGATCACGGTGTCGGTCGATCCGTCGGCCACGCTCGCGTGGGCGTTCGTGCTCTGGGTGCCGTTCAGCATCGCGGCGCGGGCGCGCGCGTCGAGCGCGCTGCTCGGCACGGCCGCGGTGGCGGCGCTCGTGCTGTCGGCCGCGCTCATGGACGTCGGCGCGCTGCGGGCGCTGCCGCACACATGGGGCGCGGTCGGGGTGCCGGCG
>JAOPYS010000440.1 GCA_025964465.1 Thermoleophilia bacterium | reverse complement strand
GTCCGGGACAGTACACGATGTACCGGATCCCACACCACGTCCCAGACGGTTCCGAGACGGATTGTCACTACCCTACGGATTGGTTTGCGAACGCCGCATGAAGCTTGCGGCCGGTTGCGGCCACGCTCGCGGCCGCATGCGCCCCCACGGTGGCCGAGGCCATCGAACACGCGCGAATCGCGTGGACGCAGGGAGTTCCGGGCCGTCGACGTCAGTTCGCCGACACGACGCCCGGTCTCGGGGGAACCAGCCGAATCCGACTCGGCGGCCACGATCCTGCGAGCCGTTCGACCGTCAACACGCCGTCCTGCACCCCGATCTGCTGGAGGCAGTACGCCCCCGCCTCGTGCGCGCGCGAATCACCGTCGTCCAGCACGAGGGTGCCCGCCGCGCGGCCCGCGGCATCCGGCCACGACCACGCCTCGAGCTCCTCGGGCGGCCACGCGTGACCCCGCCCCGCGAGCGGCCGGGGATCGGCGACCAGCACCGTGCCCCGCGGCACGAACAGCGGCAGCGATCCCAGGTCGACCGGCACTTCGAGGGTTCCTCCGCCCGCGTGGACGGTACCGGTCCACACGTCGACCCACTCCCCCGCCGGCAGCTCGAGGCGGCGCGTCTGCGTGCCGGGCTCCAGCACGGGTGCGGCCAGCAGCCCCCCGAAGAAGAACTGGTCGTCGACGGAGCGCCACCGCGGGTCGCGTGCGTACTCGAGCGCGGCCGCGGATCCGGGCGCGGTGACGACCGGGCCGAGCAGCATGGGCCGCAGCAACGGCTGTCCCTCCCCCAGCGCGGCGCGTGCCCACGTGGCGATGGTCGGCAGCAGCTGCGCGCGCAGCACGAGCGACGGTCGGATCGCCGCGAGCGCCTCGGCGCCGTGCGACCACGGTTCGCGGTCGACCATGTAGCCGTGCGCGCGGAAGACGGGTGACACGGACCCGAGCTGGAACCACCGGGCGAACAGCTCGGGGCCCGGGTCGCCCTCGAACCCGCCGACGTCGGAGCCTGTGAGCGCGAAGCCGCACAGCCCCGCGTTGAGCATGAGACGCGGTTGGCGCCGCAGGTCCGGCCACGTCGCCCCGACGTCGCCCGTCCAGGGCGCGGCGCCGTACCGTTGGCTGCCCGCGCTGCCCGCGCGCGACAGCAGGAACGGCCGGCGCGAGGTCGCGGCGTGGTCGCGCCGCGCGAACAGTCGCTGTTGCGCGATGGCGAAGAGGTTCCGCGCCTCCTCCCCCGCGAGCTCGGGCCTCGGTTCGGGCCAGTCGGTGTCGCGGAACCGCACGTCGGGCGTGACGTCCTCGGGCTCGTTGAGGTCGAGCCACCACGCATCGACGCCCTGCTCGAGCAGGGGTGCGTGCTGGTCGTACCACCAGTCGCCCGCGCCCTCGCGGAAGACGTTGAGGAGGGCGCCGGTCGATGGCACGACGTCCCGGTAGCCGACGATGCCGCGGGTGGCGTACCACTGGCGCGAGTCGAACTCCGCCCCCGCCGCGTCGACCGCGAACGCACCGCGCGCGACCCCCGCGGCGTGGTTGGACGCGCCGGCGACCGTGCCGGGCTCGGTGATGACCACCGACCGCACGCCGCGCTCGGCGATGCGACGCAGGTTGCCCGCCGGGTCGGGGAAGTTGGTCGGGTCCCAGCGCAGGTTGACGTGCGCCTCGAGCCACTGCACGTCGAACACCACGCCGTGGACGGGCAGGTCCTCCGCCTCGAAGCGTGCGAGCGTGCGGTGCACGTGGTCGAAGGACTCGTAGCCGAAGCGGCTCTGCAGGAACCCGAGCGTCCAGGTCGGCGGCAGCGGTTGCAGGCCGGTGAGGCGGACGAACTGTGCGGCGAGGGTCGCGGGGTCGCCGGGTCCGAGCAGGTAGACGTCCGCATCGCCGCCGGGTGACTCGTAGCGCAGGCGGCCGGCGTCGCGAGCGCCGAGGTCGAGCTGGGCGCCGTGCCACGAGTTGGACACGTAGATCGCCCACCCGCCGCTCGAGATCGTGAAGGGGACGAGCAGCTCGGCGTAGTTGGAGCCCTGCCCCACCTCGAGGACGGGAGCGTGCGCCTTGGGGCCGGCGCGACACAGGTCGCAGGAGTCGACGAGCGCGTGGCGGCCGATGGGGTGCAGCTCGTTGACCAGGTGGACGTGGTCGCCGCGCCGGTCGAGGCCGCCCGCGTCCGCGTCGGCCGCCCCGTAGAGCGCCTCGTCGGCCGCCAGCCGCACGTCGACGCGCACCGTGCCCTCCGGCCCGTAGCCGAGCGACGTGACCGGGACGGGCGATTCGGCGAGCGCGGCGGCGAGCGTGTCGTGTCGCTCCTCGACGGCATCGTGCAGCCGGGCGCGGCCCCACTCCCCCAGCGCGGGGTCGGGCAGGCGGCCAGAGGTGGCGTCCGGGCGCTCGACCCGGACGCGGCGCACGAGCGGCGCGAGCTGCTGGGCGAGGTACATGGTCGCCGAGCCTAGACGCGCCGTCGGAGCGCGCGGTGGACCGCGCGGGTAGGTTCGCGGACGATGCCCGCCGCCCGCCCCTCGCCCGCTGGTCGCGCGCCCGTCGCGCCGGATCCCGACGCCGGCGGGTCGTGGTGGCAGGCCGGGTGGCCGAGTGCGGGGTACGGCTCGCTCGCCCGCTCGACCGACGCCGACGTGGTCGTGGTGGGTGGAGGGGTGACCGGGAGTTCGGCCGCGTGGCACCTCGCGCGCGCAGGGGCGCGGGTGGTGCTGGTCGAGGCCCGCGAGCTCGCGAGCGGTGCGTCGGGTCGCAACGGCGGGTTCCTGCTCGCAGGCATGGCACACCGTCCCGCGGCCCTCGCCGCGCTCGTCGGCGAGGGCCGCGCGGCCGAGCTGTTCGGCCTGACCGTCGAGGGTCGCGAGCGGCTGTACGAGGTGGCCGCGCAGGTCGGTGCGGCCGACTGCGCCGTCCGCACGGGCTCGCTGCGCCTGGCCGTCGACGCGGGTGAGGTCGAGGACCTCGACCGCGAGGCGACGCTGCTCGAGGCGGCCGGGTTCGCGGTCGAACGCCTCGACCACGCATCGCTCGCCCCGCCCCTGCGCGACCACTTCCGCGGGGGGCTGCGCTTCCCGGACGACGGGCGGTCGGTGCCGGCCGGATGGGTCCGCGCGCTGGGCGCGGCCGCCGCCGAGGCCGGGGCGATCGTGCACGAGTGCTCGCCGATCGCGGCGATCGAGGACGACGAGGACGGCGTGGTCGTGCGAACGCGCGCGGGCGTCGAGGTCCGCGCCGACCATGTGGTCGTGGCCACCGAGGCGTGGCTGTCGGGGCTGCTGCCGGAACTCGCCGGGGTGGTGCTGCCGTACCGCAGCCAGGTGCTCGCGGCTGCACCACCGCGGACGGACGACGGCGTCGTGCGACGGCTCCTGCCGGAGGTCTCCTGGTCGCGCCGCGGCTGGGACTACGCCCAGCAGGCTGCCGATGGCACGCTGGTGGTGGGCGGCGAGGAGCTCGAGGACATCGAGCACGTCCGCAGCTGGGACGAGACGGTGGTCGATCGCGACCAGCGCTGGCTCGAGGGCTGGATCCGGCGCGTCCTCGAGGTCGAGCCGCACGTGGTCGCCCGGTGGGCGGGCGTGCTCTCGCAGACGGTCGACGGCTTCCCGCTGCTCGGGCCGCTCCCCGGGCGCCCGCGCGTGCTCGCGTGTGGCGGGTGGGGCGGCGCGGGCAACGTCCTGGGCTTCGTGGGCGGCGGCCTCGTCGCCGACCTCGCCCGGGGCGCCGAGGACCGCATCCCGCCCGAGCTGCGGGCCGCGCGGATCGCGGAGGGGTCGTCGGCCCGATAGACGGGCGGTGCGACCGCCACGGGGGGTGGCGCGCGCCCGGGGGGAACGTTCGAGGATGTTGCTGGGATCCATGTTCGAGGCTGCGCGCGCGGGCATCGGCGCGGCCGTGGTCGAGACGGCGGAGCTGCTGCGCGGCTGTGCCGACGAGGGCGCCGCGGGCTTCGCGCAGGGGCTCGCGACCAATCGCGCCATCGCCCGGCTCACCGCCCGCGAGGCGACGCGCCCCCAGCCGCTCGTCCTGCTCGGCCAGCACCGCGGCTTCGACATCGGCGAGGCCATCCGCCGCATCCGTGTCCACGCCCACCACACCGACCTCGGCTCCGAGCCTTCCGCGGTGCCGCACCGCCAGGCCGCGGAGGGCGTGCTGCTCAGCGGGGGATGACGGTCCCGCGAGCGAGGTCGACGGCGCGCCACATGTACCACGAGGCAACGCTGCGGTAGGGACGCCACGACTCGGTGGCGGCGCGGAACTCGGTCGGCGTGGGTTGCCGGTCGAGGCCGGCGCGGATCCGGAAGCCCTCGCGCACCCCGAAGTCGCCGGTCGGCAGCACGTCGGGTCGCCCCAGCCGGAACATCAGCAGCATCTGCACCGTCCACGGGCCGATCCCGCGCACGGCGGTGAGCCGGTGCACGATCTCGAGGTCGCTCATGGTCGGCAGCTCGTCGTGCGTCGGCAGCTCCCCGGCGAGCGCGTGGCGCGCGAGGTCGTGCATGGACGCCGCCTTGCTCCCCGACACGCCGGCGGTGCGCAGCGTGTCGGCGTCGAGCTCCACCAGCTCGGCGGGCGTCGCAACGCCCCCCTCGAACAGGTCGAGCACGCGCCCGTGGATGGTGCCGGCCGCGACCCCGTTGAGCTGCTGGAAGACGATGGAGCGCAGCAGGTACGCGAAGGGGTCCAGGTCACCGTCGGGCTCGACGGTGAACGGCCCCGCGTCCTTGATCAGCGCCTTCATGTCAGGGCTGACCTTTCGCAGGTGGCGCAACGCCGCGGCGCGGTCGTACGTCAGTCCGTCCGGCCGGCGCGGCGCGGGCGGCAGGGCACTGACGTCGGTGTCGGCGGCGGGGACGCGACGCGGCTTCGGCGCCCGGGCCGCGGTCACGAGCCGTCGCGCTGCGCGCCCTCGGGGTCGAGCGCGCCCGCGCCCGGCACCGGGCGCACGGCGTTGACCGTGCGCTGCCCGTCGGCCGGCAGCTCGAGCAGCTTGCCCGGGTTGCACGCGTTGGTCGGGTCGAGTCTTTCCTGCACGCCGCGGAACGCCTCCATGCCGAGCCGCGGCACCGTGCTGGCGTAGAGGTCGGCGTGCATCGTGCCGACGCCGTGCTGGTGGCTCGCGGAACCCCCGCAGCGCGCGATCGCGGCATGCACCGCGCGCTTGGCGGCGCGCCACTCCTCCAGCTCGCGCTCGGCCGTCGGGGCCGCGAGGAAGGTGAAGTACGCGCTGGCGCCGTCGTGGTAGAGGTGGGAGAGGTGCGCGCCGACGACGCAGCGCCCAGCGCCGAACGCCCCCTCGAGCGCCGCGCGCACCTGCAGGTGCAGCGCCGGCAGCCGCGACCACGACACGCTCGTCTCGAGGGTGTCCACGAGCAGCCCGGCGTCCATCATCACGTCGCGCGCGTAGGGCTGGCGGAACCGCCCGTGGTACCACGCCTTGGCGGGCATCCCTCCGAGCGCCCGCCCGCCCAGCGAGCCCATGTGCCGATCCACGAGCCTCTCCGTGGCCCGTGCCTCCGCGACCGTCCCGGTCGACAGCACGAGTACAAGCGCACCGCCGCGCGCGCCCATGAGCTGCGCCACGCCGCGCCCGAGCCGACCGGCCAGCACCTTGGGTACGCTCGAGCCGACGTTGAACGCCGTCTCCGCCGCGTCGCTGACGCGCACCATCGCGGGCTTGATGTCGCCGCGCTGCACGAGCCGCCGCGCGGCGTCGCGCGCGTCGTCGAAGCTGCCGAACAGGTAGGCCGCGAACCGCACCGCGTCCGGACGACGGCGCACCCGCATCGTCGCGCGCGTGACGATGCCCAGCGTGCCCTCGCTGCCGAGCACCAGCTCGCGCAGGTCGCCACCCGCACCGTGCGCCGGGAGGTGGTCGACGTCGAGCACCCCGGCCGGTGACGCCAGCCGCAGCGCTGCGGTCATCGCCTCCATCTTGCCGTAGCGCAGCGACTGCTGCCCCGCCGATCGCGTCGCGATCCACCCACCGAGCGTGGAGTACTCGAACGACTGCGGCACGTGCCCGAGCGTCAGGCCGAAGCTGCCCAGCGCCCGCTCCAGGTCCGGTCCGCGCACCCCGGCCTGGAAGGTCGCCACGCCGCTCACGTGGTCGATGTCCAGGCACGTCGCCAGCCCGGTCACGTCGAGTGCGACCACCGGCTGCGCCGCCGTGCGCCCGATCGGCTCCAGGCCACCGGTGACGCTCGTCCCGCCGCCGACCGGCACCACCGCGACGTCGTGCTCCACGCACCACGCGAGCGCGCCCTCGAGCTCGGCCTCCGTGCGGGGCCGCACCACGGCGTCGCACGCGCGCTCCAGCTCGGTGCCGCGCGCCGCGAACAGGTCGGGCCACGACTTGCCGAGCGAGTAGGCCCGGCGCGCGTCGTCGCCGGTGTGCACGGCCGCGATCCGCGCGAGCGCGTCGCGCGCCCCGCCGTCCAGCCGCGAGCCGGGGATCGTCGCCGGGCGTGCCTCGGCCTCCGCGAAGGTCCGCACGGACCGCTCCGGGCGCTCGCCGGTCACCGTCGTGAACCGCGCTGCGAGGGCGTGGCCAAGGTGCACCGCGCGATCGGGCACGGGACCCCAGGACGCCACGCGCTGCGCGCGGACCTCCGGTGCCAGCGGATCGACCCCGCTGCCTGCCGCCGTGGCGTTCGCCATCAGGAGAAGCTGACGGCCACGTTCGCGCGCTCGGAGGGCTCCTCGATCTCGAAGAACTCACGCACGGTGAAGTGGCCGATGCCCGCGATGATGTTGGAGGGCAGCTGCTGGA
>JAOPYS010000437.1 GCA_025964465.1 Thermoleophilia bacterium | reverse complement strand
CACCGCCACCGCCGCCGCCGGCGTTGTCAGCGCCGCCGCCGTTGCCACCGCCGCCGTTGCCCTCGTCAAGCCTCCCGGACAGCAGCCCGGCCGTGATGGCGTTCGCCCGCTCCGCGGTCGCCCCCGTGCCGGTGATCCCCAGCCGGCTGTTGACCGCCGGGTCCGTCAGCGCGCTCGGGTCGAGCGCCCCGTGGTCGTGCCCCGCCATCATCGTCTGCACCACGGGCAGGCCCGTGCGCTGCTGCAGCTGCGCCGCCTGCTTCCAGACCTCGACCTCGCCGGCGTTGAACCCGTTGCCTCCGTCCTGGTTGTTCTGCCCGTTGAGGCGCCCCGCGCCCGACACGCCGTCGTCGCCCGACAGTGACAGTGCCGTCTCGCCATCAACACCGATGCCCGTCAGCCCCTTGTACATGTCCCATGCCGACTCGGGGTGGTGCATGCGCGCCCAGTCCTGCCCGGTCGCATCCTGCGCGCTCTTCACGTACTCGCGCGCGTCGCGGTCAGACCCGGGGATCTTCGCGGGGATGTCGGCCCCGTCGATGCCGTACTGCTTCAGGTACGCCGGCTCCGTCCTGGTCAGCCCCATCAGGTAGGACGAGCCCTCGAGGATCATGCCGGCGCCGTCGCCCTGCGCCTTCTCGAGCTTCGCCGCGGTGGCGGGGGCGAACGCGTTGATGTACCCCGCTGCGTTGTAGGTCTGGATGTCCTTCACGTACGTCATCGGCTGGCCCGTATCAGGGTCCTTGTCCATCAACCCGAGGTGCGGGTTGAAGTTCGCGTCGGTGACGGAGTAGTTGTTCTGCTGCTTGTCGCCGTCGTTCTGCTGGCGGCCCTTCACGCCGCCGAACCCCGCGCCGTCCGGGATCGTCAGCGTCGGCGCCTGCCCCTTCGGCACCACCGGGCCCGTGGAGCCCTGCTTGACGTTGGGCGTGCCCGCCGGGATCGGCTCGCCGTGGCCGGCGGCCGCCGTGCCCCCGGCGTGGTCGTGGCCAGCCATCGGTGCGTCGACCGCCGGCTTGGTACCGGCACCGTCACGCGCGCCCTGCGCCGCACCGGTCCCCGAGGCGCTGGGCGTCGCGCCGACGTTCCTGGCGCTCGCCTCGGCCTGCGTCTTCGGCTTGCTGCCCTCGCCCACCGGCGCGGCGCCCCCACCGCTGCCGCCTGCCGGCGCGTGGCCGGCGTGGCTCGTCGCTGCACTCGTCGCAGACGTCGTCTTCGGTACTGCCATGCCTTCGTCCCCTGCCCATCGTGTGATCACCGTCCCGGGTGAACTGGTACGCATGGGTCTTGGGGGCCTCGCGGGGTGCGTCCATGAGTACGACGGCGGTGCGGGTCCCGTCAATCGGGACCCGCACCGTGCCGTTCATGAAAGCGACCCCCACGGTGTCAGCCGAGCCGCCCCTGTGGCGGGGCCGGGGTCGGGGCCGGGCCGGTTCGCCGCACCGCGCCGATCTCGAGCCTCGAGGTGTCGGTGAAGGGTGCGTGCTTCGTGCCCATGGTGATCGGCGCCTCCCACGTGTAGGCGGCGCCGTTCCAGGTGGTGGAGAAGTGCGCAGTCTTGTTCCACTCCTTGTCGTCGGCAGCGAGGTCGTCGTGCAGCTCGCGCGCTGACCCGTCCGGCATCAGCACCGAGATCGACGCCCTGACGTCGACCCCCGAGCGCTCGCGGAACCCGACCCGGCTGGTCTGCACCGTCGGCTTCGCCGGGCCGACCACGTCCGGCGTGATGGCACGAGGCCGCCCGGCGCGCACCGAGTGTCGGTCCTGCGTGTCGGTGTAGGTGCCGTCGAAGCTCGGTGTCTCCGAACGCACCGTCGGGGCGTACGCGACGGGCTGCTCGAACCGGTAGGCGGTGCCCGCCTCGTCGGTGACGGAGAAGTGCGCGACCTTCGACCAGTCACCGTCCGCGTCGTCGAGCCGGTCGGTCAGGGTGTGCCGCGTGCCGTCGGGCAGCTGCACGTCGAGCTCGACCTTGATGTCCTTTCCGTGGAACCGCCGCGTCTCGAACGTGACGCGGCTGTCGAGCACCTGCGCTGCGGGCGCCTTCGGCGTACGGTCGACGAAGCCGGCATTGTGTCCGCCAGGTCGCGGGATGGTCCGGTGCGGGTTCGCGTCGGGCATCGCGATGTGCCCCGGCTCCCACGTCGCGCCGACCTCCGTGCGCGCGACGGGCCGCGCGTCGACGGGAGCGCCGGGGTCGGTGTCAGCCGTCCCCGCGCGCTGCGGCTGGACCGTGCTCGGAGTGGTGGTGATCGTGGTCATGCGGCTCCCCGTTTCGACGTTGTGACGCCATGGTGGAACGGCGGTCCACCCCCCGAGTAGGTAGAACCTCCGACCACTGTGCCGCGGCGGCTGACACCCCCCTCGAGTGTTCCAAAGCGAACTGCCAGCGGGCCGTCCCAGCCGTGCTCTGCAAGGATCGGGGGCATGAGCAGCTTCCCCACCATCACCGACCTGATCGGCGACACGCCGCTCGTCCGCCTGCAACGCCTCCAGGAGCCCGGCATGGCCGAGCTGCTGCTGAAGCTCGAGATGTTCAACCCGGGCTACTCGGTCAAGGACCGCATCGGCGCGCGGATGATCGAGGCGGCGGAGCGCGACGGCAGCCTCGTGCCCGGCGGCACCATCGTCGAGCCGACGAGCGGCAACACGGGCGTGGGCCTGGCGATGGCGGCGATCGAGCGCGGCTACCGCTGCGTCTTCGTCATGCCCGACAAGATCAGCCCGGAGAAGCAGGACCTGCTGCGCGCCTACGGCGCCGAGGTCGTGGTGTGCCCGACGCAGGTGGAGGCCGACGACCCGCGCTCGTACTACTCCGTCAGCGACCGGCTGGCCGCCGAGCTGCCGAACGCGGTGAAGCTCAACCAGTACGAGAACCAGGCCAACCCGCGCACCCACTACGAGACCACCGGCCCCGAGCTGTGGGCGCAGGTCGACGGACGCATCGACGCGTTCGTGTGCGGGGTCGGCACCGGCGGCACCGCGACCGGCATCGGCCGCTTCCTCAAGGAGCAGGACCCGGCGATCCAGGTGATCGGCTGCGACCCGCCCGGGTCGATCTACGTCACGCCCGACGACGTGCACTCCTACCTCGTCGAGGGCATCGGGGAGGACTTCTGGCCGGGCACGTTCCAGTACGACATCGTCGACCGCTGGATCACGGTGGAGGACCGCGACAGCTTCGCGATGGCCAACCGGCTCGCCCGCGAGGAGGGCATCCTCGCCGGCGGCAGCTGCGGCACGGCGCTGCACGGCGCGCTGCAGGTGGCCCGCGAGCTGGGGGAGGGCAAGCGCGTCGTGTGCCTGCTGCCGGACTCAGGTCGCGGCTACATCAGCAAGGTCTACAACCCGGACTGGCTGCTCGAGCACGGCATGATCGATGCGGAGGAGGCACGGCGGCTCGCTCCCGATGCCGCGCACCGGCTGCTCGAGGCCGCGGGCGTCGCGCTCTAGCGCACGCGCTCACCACTGCCGGTCGGCGTGCTCCTGCGCTTGCTCGTGCTGGGCGATGCTGCGCAGCCAGTTGCGCGCCACGTCGAGGTCCGAACCGGCTCGCTCCAGCGACGGCCTCGCCGAAGCCCCTGCCTCGCCCACGCGCGTGAGCAGGGCCGGGTCGACGCCCTTCACCCCGGATTCGAAGGTCGCGATGTCGCGGTACATGTCGACCTTCGCGGTGGTGTCGAGCAGGCGCAGCGCGGATGCCTGCAGCTCCTCATGGCCGGCCAGCGCACCGACCACCGCGCCGCGCAGCGCATCGACGCCCTGCGTCGCGTGCCACGCCGCGCCGCGCAGGTAGTCGTTCGCCTTGGCGATGCCCGGGTCGCCCGGGGCGGCTGCCGCGAGCTCGTCGGCACGGCTGCGCAGCTCCGTGGACCAGCCCTGGCTGCTGCGCCCGGCGTCGAGCACGCGCACCCAGGACGGGCCTCGGTCGGCCTGCAGGATGCGGGCGTTGGCGTCACGGGCGCCGGTGGTGGCGGCGAAGGCGTGCTGCAGCGTGTCGCGAGGAACGTTCATGCCCCGTCCTCGGGAGGTGGGGTGGTGGGCGGAGCCGGTCGGCGGCCGAGCGCGCCCGGCGCGGCCAGCGCTGTGGCAGGATCGGGACACGACCGCGACGAGGGACGAGCATGGCTGAGCACGGCAGCGAGGGGCATCCGCAGCGACGGCGGGCAGCGCACTACGACGGACAGGCGTTCGGCACGCGCGCGATCCACGCCGGGCAGGAGCCCGATCCCACGACCGGCGCGGTGATCGCGCCGGTGTACCTCAACTCCACCTACGTGCAGCACGGCGTCGGCGATTTCGCGGGCTACGACTACTCGCGCACCGACAACCCCACGCGGCGCGCGCTGGAGATCCAGCTCGCCGCGCTCGAGGGCGGGGACCACGGCATCGCCTTCGCGAGCGGCATGGCAGCGACCAGCACCGTGCTGCAGCGGCTCAGCCCGGGTGACCACGTAGTCTGCGTCAATGACGTGTACGGCGGCACCTTCCGCATCTTCACCAAGGTGCTCGACCGGCACGCCGGCATCGAGTTCACCTTCGTGTCCATGCGCGACGTCGCGAGCGTCGAAGCGGCCATGACCGACCGAACGAAGCTCGTGTGGGTCGAGACCCCGACCAACCCGCTGCTCAACGTGATCGACATCGCGGAGCTCGCGAAGGTCGCGCACGCACGGCGCGCGCTGCTGGCCGTCGACAACACGTTCGCGACGCCGTACCTGCAGAACCCGCTCGCGCTCGGCGCAGACATCGTCGCGCACTCCATGACCAAGTACCTGGGCGGCCACTCCGACGTGGTCGGCGGCGCGCTGGTGGTGGACGACGACGCCCTCGCCGGCGAGCTGCGCTTCCTCCAGAACGCCGTGGGTGCCATCCCCGGCCCGATGGACTGCTGGCTCGTGTCGCGCGGCCTCAAGACGCTGCACGTGCGGATGGAGCGGCACTGCGAGAACGCCGCGGCGATCGCGCGGATGCTCGAGTCGCGCGAGGACGTGGAGTCGGTGCTGTACCCGGGCCTCGAGTCGCACCCGGACCACGCCGTCGTGCAGCGCCAGATGCGCGCGGGCGGCGGGATGATCAGTTTCCGCCCGGCCGGTGGCGCGGATCGCGCGCGCGAGCTGTGCGCCGCGACGTCGCTGTTCACGCTGGCCGAGAGCCTCGGTGGCGTCGAGAGCCTGATCGAGCTGCCCGGCCTCATGACCCACCAGTCGGTGGCCGGCTCGGAGCTGGAGGTGCCCGCCGATCTCGTGCGCCTGAGCGTCGGCATCGAGCACGTCGACGACCTCGTGCGCGACCTCGAGGGTGCGCTCGACACGACGCGCCACCTCGTCGAGGCGGCCGCGACCGCCTGACGTCGCTCAGCCCCCGGCGCCCTGCGAGCGCGGGCGCATGCCGGGGAGCAGGAAGGGCAGCCGCGCGAGGCGACGCCGCGAATCGACGCCGGCGCCGGCGAGCAGCGCCTCCTCGTCCGTGACGTGGATGCTGGCCGGCGCGTCCACGCGCTCGACCGCGGCGTGCCGCTCGCACGCGGCGACCGGATCGTCGAACAGCTCGAGCGTGAGCGCCGTGATCTCGTCGAGGTGCTCGAGGCAGTTGTGGTGGTCGCGCTCGTAGACGGTCAGTGCGACCGGCCCGGCGACCGCCCGCGCGAGGTCGTGGCCGTCGGCGACCGGGATCGTGCGATCGCGCCCACCGTGGAAGATGCGCACCGGCATCGTCAGCTCGGGCGCGACGAACTCGAGCGTGTTGTCCTCCGCGAAGCGCACGAGGTCGTCCACGTCGCGCCGCTGGGTCATGTGCTGGAGCGCCGTGAGGTTGAGCGTCGGCAGCTCCCGGAAGTACCGCCCGGGGCGGAAGGGTGCGCAGATCACGGTGACGCTGGCGGCGTTCGAGCCGCGTGCGGACTGCAGCGCGAAGTTCGCGCCGAGGCTCATCCCGTGCAGGTGCAGCCGCCGCGGGTCGAGCCGGGCGTCCCCCTCCAGATGCTCGAGCACGCGGCGCGCGTTGACCACGCTGACGTGGTCGAGCAGCCCCTCCGTCTCGCCGTAGACCGGATTGTCGATGCGCGCGACCGCGATGCCGCGCCGCAGCAGCGGCTGGAGGAAGGCGTGCAGCTCCTCCTTGGTGCCCGTGATGCCGGGCAGCATGAGCACGCACGGCACGGCCTGCCCCTCCTGCACGCCGCGTGGCAGCTGCAGGTAGCCGGCGATCCGGTCGCCGACCTCGTTGGTGACGTGGAAGCGTTCGAGCTCGGGCTGGTCGACGAGCGCGTACGCGTCGACGGCCAGTCGGTACAGGCGCGCCTTGAGCGGTGAGGGAGCGAGGAGGATGCGCTGCGCGACGTACCACGCCGTGAACGCGCCGAACCAGTCGCCCCGCGCGGCGCGGGCGTCGCCCTCGGCCTCCCAGGCGTACGGCCACTCGGCGAGCGTGCGCAGCCGGGGCAGCACCTTGGCCAGCATCTCGTCGGTCGCGCCGATGATCCGCAGCTGGCGGCGCAGGTGGTCCGGGATCATCTCCGGCCGGAACCCCGCGATGCGGGTCACGGCCTCGAACACGGCGCCGGCCACCCGCTCGCGCGGGCGACGGGGCAGCGGCGACACGCGCTGCCCGTGCTGGTGATGTCCGGGGTGGATGGCCACAGTGCGTCCAGCGTATGCCCGAACCGCGCTTTTTCCCAGCCCCCGAGCCGAAACGGGCTGCTCGCCGGTGCGCCGTCACGGCAGGGCGCGAGGTGGGAGCGGTGGGACTCGAACCCACGACCAAAGGCTTAAAAGGCCCCTGCGCTACCAACTGCGCCACGCTCCCGTGCGGGGGATCCTAGCCGCACGCCGACCGGCGGCACGGGCGGTCGAGGCGTGGAATTCCGCCCATGGGGAAATTACGGGGTGATGACGTCGCACCTCGCATCCATCCAGGACCTCGAATTCACGCTCGGCCACACGCCGACGGCGCGGTCGATCACCGACCGTGAAGCCGCGATCCTGCGGCGCGTGCTCGAGGCGTCGCAGGTGCCCGGGGCGGACGTGCTGCTGGACCAGGTCCGCATGCTCGAGCTCGCTCCGGAGAGCACGGCGATGATGCGCATCTACCAGCTGCACCCCGAGGCGCCGCGGTCTGAGTTCTCGCGCGAGGGCCGGCGCAAGGTGCCGGGCCGCTTCACGGTCGAGTGGCTGGGCGGTCGCACCGTCGGCAGCCTCGGCGTCTGGGTGGAGGACGGGCAGCTGCGCGCCCTCCAGTACGTGTGGCTCACCGAGCGCAACCCGATGACGCTCCCGCCGCCGGAGTGGATCACCGTCGAGGCCGCAACGCCGGTCCCGGTGCCGGTCGCGCCCGCCGCGGCACCTGCGCCCGTCGCTGCGCCGACGGCCGCGGCCGCACCCTCGCCCGCGGAAGCGACCCGCCCG
>JAOPYS010000357.1 GCA_025964465.1 Thermoleophilia bacterium | reverse complement strand
ATCGCGGCCTTCCCTATTGCCTGACGACCCGTGACGAGATCGACATTTGCGATGAACGTTCGATCCGTGCCGCGATCGCTCGCTACCAGCCGTGGGCGATCATCAACGCCGCCGGCTTCGTCCGCGTCGCCGATGCGGAACATGACAAGGATGCGTGCCTCACGACCAACGCGGCCGGCCCGGCGTTGCTCGCGCGGGCCTGCGCGGAGGCCGGCATTCCGTTCGTAACCTTCTCGTCCGACCTCGTCGTCGACGGCACGCTCGGGCGGGCCTATTGCGAGCAGGACGAGGTGCGACCGGCGGGCGTCTACGGCCTCAGCAAGGCGCAGGCCGAGGAGAATGTGCTTGGCCTTGGCGGCCAGGCGCTGGTGATCCGCACCAGCGCCTTCTTCGGCCCGTGGGACAAATATAATTTCGCCTGGAACACCTTGAGCGCGCTGGCGCGCGGCGAGCCGGTCCGCGCCTGCCGCAACAGTGCGGTTTCGCCCACCTACGTGCCCGACCTTTGCCACGCGACGCTCGACCTGCTGATCGACGGTGCCGATGGCATCTGGCACCTGTCGAGTGGTGCGGCGATGAGCTGGGCGGATTTCGCGCGGGCCGTGGCGCGCGCATGCGGGCTCGACGCATCGCTGGTGGACGGCGTGCCGCATCGCGATTTCGGCTGGGCGGCGGCGCGACCGGCGCAGGCGGCGCGGGCGCGGCTGGCGGCGGCGCAGGCGACAACGGCCTCCACCTCGGGCAGAAGAAGCACAAGAAGCACAAGCACGGGGCCGGCGCGGAGGACGCGACGGCCGGTGCCGCGACCAAGGCTGGCGGCGCAGGCGGCATGGCCGGCTGCCCGATGATGGGTGGCACGCCCGCTGCCGGCGGTGGCGTTGCCCAGCTCGGCGCACCGCTTCCCACGACTGCCGCGACGGCGACAGGCCTGACGTCGGCGACGACGCCCGTGGGCGCGCCCATCAAGACTGCGGTCCCCGGCACGCCCGGCGCGACCGGCGCAGCCGGGGCGATCGCGCCTGCCGGTGCCGCGGCCGCGCCCGTGGCGAAGGCACTCTCACCGCTCGCGGCGCAGCTGATCGATTCGGCGGCGACCGGCACCGAGGGCTCGTCCGTCGCGCAGCAGGTGTTCTCGTCGCTCAAGTCCAACGGCGCACAGATCACCACGATGGACGACGCGCAGTTCGCCGCCAAGTACGGCGACCGCACCGCGGGGCTGTTCGACCCGTCGACCAACGGCATCGTCGTGCCGACCCGCGTCGCGCAGGATCCCGCCAAGCTGCGCCTGATCCTGCTGCACGAGGGCGTGCACTGGCTGCAGGACAACGTGCAGGGTGGCGCGGAGGGCCTCGGCGGCCCGATCGGCCAGGCGCTGCAGGGCGCCGGCGCGGTGCGCCAGACGCAGGCCGTCACCAAGGCCGACTCGCAGCACGACGAGGCGCAGGCCTACCTCGTCGAGGCGCTCACCGCCAACCAGCTCGGCATCAAGGACGCCGGGCTCGGCGTGGACGCCAGCGGCAAGGCCCTCAACTACGACGCCATCCTCGCGAAGGTCGCGTCGACGCCCGAGTACCAGTGACGGCTGCAGACGTGCGGACGCAACGAGGCCCCGGCTCGACGTGAACCGGGGCCTCGCTGAAGAACGTTGGTGTCGCCGCTTCCCTACTTGAGGGTGACGGTGGCGCCGGCCTCCTCGAGCGTGGCGACCATCTTGTCCGCCTCGTCCTTGGTGACGCCGTCCTTGATGACCTTCGGCGCTGCGTCGACGAGCTCCTTGGCCTCCTTGAGACCGAGACCCGTCAGCTCGCGCACGGCCTTGATGACCTGGATCTTCTTGTCGCCGGTCGCGGTGAGCTCGACGTCGAAGTCGGTCTTCTCGGCCGCGCCGCCGCCGCCGTCGCCGCCGCCAGCCGGGCCCGCCATCATGGCGACCGGTGCTGCAGCGCTGACGTCCCAGCGCTCTTCGAGCAGCTTGCGCAGCTCGACGGCCTCGAGGACGGTGAGCTTGTCGAGCGACTCGGCGATGCTATCGATGGTGCTTGCCATGATGGTGTTCTCCTTGGGGTTTTGTAACGCTTGTGTGGTGTGGGGTCGAGCGGTGGCGCGTGGCGGGACCTACTCCTCGGTCTCGCCGTTCTCCTTGCGCTTCTCGACCCAGTTGCCGAGCAGCGACACGATGTCGCGGGCGGGTGCGTTGATCGCACCGACCAGCGTGCGGGCCGGACCGTCGACGGTGTTGAGGAGCATCGCCAGGATGACCTCGCGCGTCGGCAGCTCGGCGATCTCGCGGACCTGGTCGGCCGACACGACGTCGCCGTCCATGAGCCCGCCACGGAGCTCGAGGATGCCTTCGCGCGTCTTGCCGAAGTCCTTGAGCACCTTGGCCACGGCCGCGGCGTCGCCCTGCACGAAGGCGACGGCGGTGGGGCCGACGAACAGCTCGGCCACGCCCTCGAGGCCGGCGTCCTTGGCGGCGCGACGAGCGAGCGTGTTCTTCACGACGCTGAAGGAGGCGTCCGCGTCGCGGAGCTTGTTGCGCAGCTCCGTGACCTCGGGCATGTCGAGCCCGCGGTAGTCGGCAACGAACATCGTCGTCGTCTCACCGAACTGCAGGGTGAGCTGTGCGACGACAGCTGCCTTCTGGTCCTTGTTCACGGTCTACCTCGCGGTCGTGGAAAGCACCGACGGGACGCAGAGGCGGGAGGGGTGGAGCTCGACGCGCACGGGCCGAGGTGCGCGGAGCACGCGATCGCAGGGCGATCGGTCTCACGTCGCGGCCTCGGCTGGCGGTCGGGCTCGGCCCGGCGCTTCTGACCCGGAGGTCACCAGCTGTCTTCAGCGGCGCGAGGACGATACCAGAGGACGCGCATCCGCGCTGCAGGGGTGGGCCGGACGCGGCGGCTAGTAGGAGAAGCCGAGGTGGTCGACGAGCGCGTGCGCGACGTCGACGCCGCGGTTGTCGAAGTCGGCCTGGCGCAGCTGGGTGGAGCGGCCCATGTCCTCCTGCAGCAGCCTGGAGACGGCCGCGACCATCTCCGGCTGGGAGGAGCTGACGCCGATCTCCTGGTCGTGCGCCCGCGAGCGCCCCGTGATGTTGAAGGAGCTGACAACGGCCCGGTCGTCGGCGACGATCGCCTTCATGTGGATCATCTCGGCGGTCTCGTACACGGAGGCGCCGAGCTTGGCGAGGTCCTCGCCGTGGGCGCGGTTGACCCAGCGCAGCGGGGCGAACACGTCGGAGGAGCCGGGCGTGACGATGCGCACGTCGACGCCGCGCGCGGCGGCATCGCCGATCTCCTTGATGAGCGCCTTGTCACTGAACCCGGGCGAGGTGATCCACAGCCGCTGCTTGGCGGAGCGGATCATGTCGAGGTACGTGTCGGTGAGCTCGAAGCGCTTCGCCTCGGGGGCGTTGGAGATGATCTTCAGCGGCGCCGGCTTCGAGCCGAGCGTCAGCGCGGCGCCGCGCAGCGCCTGGGCGACGGCCGCCTCCTCCTTCGGGGTGACGGTGCCGCCCGCGGCGCGCCAGCGGGCGAGCTGCTGGACGGCGAGCTGGCCGCCGTCCGCACCGTTCATCTCCACCATCGCGTCGCGGAAGGTGTCGGTCTGCTTGAACAGGTTCATGCCGCCCACGAAGGCGTGGGTGCCGTCGACGACGACCACCTTGCGATGCGTCACGTTCTGCAGGGCGTCGGGTTTGAGCATCCCGCGCAGGCCGGGGATGGAGTTGGTGACCTTCACGTCGACGCCGGCCTCGCGGGTGCGCTTGAGGAAGCGCGTGAAGGACGTCGGCGGCAGCGTGGCGATGGATGACATGTCGACGATCGCGCGGACCTCGACGCCGCGGTTGGCGGCTGCCACGAGCGCGTCGGTGATATGCGCGCCGTTGCCGTTGTCGGCGATGCCGAAGAACTCCACCTCGACGACGTCCTTGGCACCGTTGATCGCGTCGTAGATCGCGCGCGGGGCGGTCGCCTCGGTGTGGAGCTTCCAGCCCGGGCCCGCGACGGGCGCGCGGTACGGCGCGGCGCTCGAGGTGAACGAGACGCCGTCGGTGCTCGGCGGCGCGCCGGGCGCGGACGTCGACGGCGGGGCGACTGCCCGCTGCGTTGCGCCACCCATGGGACCGATCGCCGTCATGCCCGTCCGTCGAGCCGTGCGCCGGGCACGACCGCGGGATCGACACCCCGGCGGCCGCGGCCCGGTGGGGTGTGGCCGCGTGCGGCCGGTGGCGACGGTGCTGGGTGGGATGCGTCGCACATGGGGGCCTCAGGAGCACCCTGGTGTGCGACGCATGCCGCTGCCGGGCGTCGGCGGCCCGCGTCAGGCGGTGGCGGCGCTCGCGCGTGGCGTGGCGTGCATGCGGAAGGACCCGGGCCAGAGCGTGAACACGGCGTGCGGGCTCGGCTGCGGTGACGCGGCGACGGGCGCCAGCTCGACCCGCTGCAGCAGGCGCGCGAGCACCATCACACCCTCGAGCATGGAGAACGGCTGCCCGATGCACGCGCGCCGGCCGCCGCTGAAGGGGAAGTACGCGTACTTCGGCCGGTCACCGGTGGCTCGGCCCGGGGCGGCGTCGAGGAAGCGCGTCGGGTCGAAGCGTTCGGGGTCGGGCCACCAGCGCGGGTCGCGGTGGATCGTCCACTGCGGCACGATGATCTCCCAGCCCCGCTCGATGCGCACGTGCGGGCAGTCGATCGGCTCGAGCGCCGTGCGCGTCATCGAGTAGCACTGCGGATAGAGCCGCAGCGTCTCGAGGAAGGCCGCGCGCACCCACGGCAGGCGCTCGGCATCCTCCGCGGTCGGCGTCGCGCCGCCGAGCACCGAATCGACCTCGTCCACGAGGCGCTCACGCAACTCGGGGTGACGCCCGAGCAGGTGCAGCGTCCACGCGAGCGTGTTGGCCACCGTCTCGTGCCCGGCGAGCACCATCGTGAGCGCCTCGTCCACCACCTGGCGCCGCGGCATGGGGCGACCTGCATCGTCGCGGGAAGCGAGCAGCAGGTCGAGCAGGTCGGGGTCGTCATCGGCCGTGCCGGCGCGCTGGCGCGAGTCGATCGCCTCGCCGACGACGCGACGCAGCGTCCGACGCGCCGACCGGAAGGCGAGCGGGCCGGGGAGCGGCAGCAGCGAGGTGACGGGCGCCAGCGGTGCGAGGGTGGCGGCGAACTGCCCGCGGGCCACGTCGAGCGCGCGGTAGACCACGGCGGCATCGCCGCGCAGGTCGACGCCGAGCATCGTGCGCCCGATGATGCCGAGCCCGATGTTGCCCATCGCACGCTCGAGGTCGACCTCGCCTCCCGCTGCCGGGAAGTCGTCGACGACGCGATCGGTCTCGGCGACCATGTCAGCCGCGTAGCCGGCCACGCGCCGCCGCTGCAGGCACGGGTGCACGATGCGTCGCTGGGAGCCGTGGAACTCGCCCTCGCTCGTGATGATGCCGTTGCCGAGCAGGCGCCGCGCGCGGCGGATGGCGAAGCCCTTGCGCACGCTCGCCGCGGCCCCGACGTGCACGCGCTCGACGTCGTCGGGGTGGAACAGCACGAGGTAGCGCTGGCCCGCGCCCGAGATCAGGCACACGTCGCCGTAGGCATCGTGCAGGCGACCGAGCTCGGCGAGGAAGTCCACCCGCAGCCGCTCGAGCGATCGCAGCGCCGCGATGCCGCGCGGCCCCGACGGTGGTGTCGGGGTCACGGCTCGCGGCGCCTCGCTCGTCATCGCACGTCCACCTGGTCGACTACCGGCCCGTCATGGCGCGTGTACCACCGGATCACGTTGCGCACGCCGTGGCGCGCGACCCTGCGATTGGAGTAGCGGACGAGGGGGCCCGACCGGTAGCGCACGCGGCTCGACACGGTCCGTACCCGGTTGGTGAGCTCCCAGTCCTCGTGCGCATCCTCGATGCGCGTGCGCGGGAACCCGCCCGACGCGAGGTACGCTTCGGCGCGCATGCCGAGGTTGAAGCCCGGCACAAGCGTGTACGTGCACTGGAACTGCGGCCCTCGGTTGATCCGGTTGAAGCGCCCCGTGTGACGCATGAGCCACGCGACGATCGCCGAGATCACCACGGCGCCGCGCGGGGAGGTGCCGTCGTCGGAACGGGGCAGCACCCGTCCCCCGACCAGGTCGATGCCCTCGCCGTCGAGCGCGCGGCGCATGCACGCCACCCAGTCGGGCGCCGGGATGGAATCGGCGTCGGTGCGCAGGATGAACGCCGCGCCGTGCTCGATGGCGTGCCGGAACCCGCTGTCGCTCGCCGCGCCCGTGCCCTTCTCCGGCTCGGCCAGGAGGCGGAGGTCCAGGTCGGGGTGCGCCGCGGCCCAGTCGGTCACGAGCCGGGCGGTGTCGTCCGTGCTGGCGTTGTCCACGACGAGCACGGTGAACGGCTTCCCGGATCGCTGCGACGTCAACGCACCGAGGGTCGTCTCGATCCACCGCTCCTCGTTGTAGGCGGGGATCACGACCCACAGGTCGGTCGGAGCTGGCATGTGCGACTCCTGACTGGGAGTGGTGCGCGCGGACCTTCCCCTGAGCGTCGAAGGGGTGCCGCGGCCGGTTGCACCTGCAACCCGCGCCGTCGGGGCTGCGATAGCTGGGTGGGATGATCGGGACCATGGGACGAACGGCGCTGGTACTGGGCGCAGCGGGCATTGCCGCTGCGACCGCGCTCGACGTCGGCGTCGACCGCTCGCGCCACGTGCACGACGCACCCGCGTACCGTTACGGCAAGCTGCCGCCGACGATCCTCGAGTGGGGCGGCGCGGCGCTGCTGGCCGCCGGCGGTGTCGCGCGGCTGATCCCCGCGACCCGTGGCGCGAGCCCGACGCTGCTGCGCCTGGGTGCCGGCACGCTCGGCGCGTTCGCCGCGACGCTCGGCGTTCGCCTCGCGATCGGGATGCTCTTCTCTCCCGCCGACACGGGCATGCACTGGAACCCGGGTGACATCGCCCGCAACTCCGTCGACCGCTCGCACATGATGGGTCGCGAGCTGTATCCGCAGCAGAAGTTCTTCATCGACCCGGTCTCACGGGCCCAGGGTCACGGCAGCATCGACGAGCGCGCCGCGCGCGGCGAGTTCGAGCCCATGCACGCCGCCTGACCGCGGCCGTCACGCGCCGACGTAGGCGACCCGGAAGTCGGCGGAGGCCGTGCTGGCCGCACCATCGTTGGTGATGTTGACGGGGTTGGCACCGCTGTTGGTCTGGAACGCCTCGAGCACGATGCGCTCCCCCGCGCTCAGGCGCACGAGCCCGTCGACCGACTGGGGGAAGGCGGAGTTCGCAGGCGCTTCGCCCTCACGGGTGCGGGAGGCGACCCGCAGCCCGCCACCGGTGGAATCTGTCGTGTAGATCGTCAGCTGCCGCATGTCACCGGTCGTGGCGGTGGAGGCCCACAGCACGCGGCCGCTCACCTGGTACCACCCAGTGCGCGGCACGGTGACGTACCCCGTGTTCGCGGGGTCGTACAGGCCGCCGTTGTCATACGACTCGATCCACGTCGGCGCGACGGGGGTGGGCGTGTTGTTCGGCACCGTGAAGGGAGCCGCCGGCAGCGACAGCGCGACCGACGGCACTGCCGCCAGCTTGTCGCCGGTGACGGCGCCGGCTGCGAGGTTCTCGGTAGTGACGGCATTGATCGCGAGCTCGGACGAGGTCACGGCGTCGGTGTCGATCTCGGCCGTGTTGACGCCGCCCGTGGCGATCTCGGACTCGCCGACCGAGTTGGCGGCGATGCGCGAAGCGGTCACGGCGTCGTTCGCGATCTCGGAGTTGCCGACCGCGTCGTCGGCGATCTTGGAGGCCGTCACCGCATTGGCGCCCAGGTCGACGTTGGCGACCCCGCCGTCCGCGAGCTGCGTCGACCCGACGCTGCCGGTGGCGAGGTCGGCGGTGCCGACGGCGCCCGGGGCGATCTCGTCCGCACCCACGGCGTTCGTCCCGATCTCGGTGACGCCGACCGCGTTGGTCGCGATCTCGGCGCCCGTCACCGAGCTGGCTCGCAGCTCCGCGGCACCGACCGCGTTGGTCGCGATCTCGAGCACACCGACCGAGTTCGTGTTCAGGTCAGCGGCCGTGAGCGTGTTGAGCGCCACGTCCACCGACGTGATCGTCCCGTCCTTGATGTTGCGACCCGTGAGGATCGTCGCGGCGGAGGCGCTGGAGACGAGGACCAGGGCCCCGACGACGAGCACGGGGAGCGGGAGCAGGCGGGTCGGGCGGAGGGAGTGCATCCCGGGGATATATCGCACTCCCGCGGCGATCGGCACGAACCTCGGTCAAACCACGCAGCGTCAGGCCGAGGCGGCGGCGAGCCGGCGGGCCACGACGTACGTCTCACCGCTCGTGGCGATGGCGACGGGACCGGAGAACTCGTCCGCCGCGGCCGCGCGGGCGCGGTCCAGGCCGAGCTCCTCGGGCACGTGGGTCAGCAGGAGGCTGTGCGCATTCGCGTCCGTCGCGATCCGCCCGGCCTCCCGCGCGGTGATGTGCCCGCGGTCGTGCATCGCGAGGTCACCGTCCGGCGAGTACCCGGCCTCCGACAGGAGCAGGTCCACCCCGTCCATGAACGGGGCGATGCGGTCGGTCGGGCCGAGGTCCGACGTGTAGCCGAAGGTGGTGCCCCGGTGCTCGAACCGGAGGGCGAAGCTCTCGATGTAGTGCGGCACCTCGAGCGCGCGACACGCGAACGGCCCGACCTCGAAGGGCTGCTCCACCCCGAAGTCGTGCACCTCGAACGTCTCGGTGAAGAAGTCGAAGTCGTCGTCCCACGCGGAGGCGAGGCGCGTCAGGCGATCGCGCGCTCCCGGGGGCAGCCACAGCTCGGGGCGCCACCCGTCCAGGTCGCCGTAGTCGATGCCGTACTTGAGCGGCACCAGGTCGAAGGCATGGTCCGGGTGCACGTGGCCCAGGACGATCGCGTCGATGGGGCGTTCGGCGCCGAACAGCGCGAGGTACCTCGACACCACCCCCGACCCGCAGTCGACGAGCACACGCGAGCCCGCGGCCTCGAGCAGGAACCCCGAGCAGGGCTGGCCGGGGTTGTACCAGGCGGGACTCGTCCCGATGGGTGTGAGCTGCAGGTCGGACATGCGGGCGCCGTACGCCTACCGCATGGGAGGACGCACGAAACGCACGACCCCACTGGCGGACGATTCCGGCAGCAGGGTCGTGGTCAGTCCTGGATGTTTCGAGACCGTCAGGCCTCGGGCGGGGTGGAGAAGTCGGCGCTGACGCCGCTGTCCACCGGGATGCCGGGGCCCTGCGTCGTGGCGATCGAGATCGACTGCACGTAGCGGCCCTTGGAGCTCGACGGCTTGGCGCGGAGGATCTCCTCGTACATCGCGCCGTAGTTCTCGGCGAGCTGCTCGGCGGAGAAGCTCTTGCGGCCGATCACGACGTGCACGATGCCGAAACGGTCGGTCCGGTACTCGAACTTGCCGCCCTTGGTGGCCTCGACGGCCGGGCCGACGTCGAACGTCACCGTGCCGGTCTTGGGGTTCGGCATCTTGCCGCGCGGGCCGAGCACGCGACCGAGGCGACCGACGGTCGCCATCATGTCGGGCGTCGCGATGACGACGTCGAAGTCGAACCAGCCACCCTCGATCTTCTTGGCGAGGTCGTCGCCGCCCACGAAGTCAGCGCCGGCGGCCTCGGCCTCGCCGACCTTCTCACCCTGTGCGAACACGAGGACGGAGACGGTCTTGCCGATACCGTGCGGCAGCGTCGTGGTCGAGCGCAGCATCTGGTCGGCCTTGCGGACGTCCAGGCCGAGCTTGAAGTGGGCCTCGACGGCCTCGTCGTACTTGTCCGTCCCCAGCTCCTTCGCCAGCTGGAACGCGGCGAGGGGGTGGTACGGCTGCTCGCGATTGACCTTGGCGCGCTGGTCGCGCCAGCGGCGGGACGTGCCTCGTCGAACGGTGGTCTCGGCCATGGTGTGCCTCCTGTGGTGCAAGCGACCCCCGCCGCGGTTGGCGAGGCATCTCCCACGATCTTGGATTTGGGTGGTGCGTGCCGGCGGGTGCCGGCGGGTGACTACGCCTCGACCGTGACGCCCATCGAGCGTGCGGTGCCGGCGATGATCTGCATCGCGGCCTCGACGTCGTTGGCGTTGAGGTCGGACATCTTCGACTCGGCGATCGAGCGCAGCTGGTCCTGCGTGAGCTTGCCGACCTTGTCGCGGTGCGGCACGGCCGACCCGGACTTGAGGTTGATGGCCTGCTTGATCAGCACCGCGGCGGGCGGCTGCTTCATGATGAAGGTGAACGAGCGATCCTCGTACACCGTGATCACGACGGGGATCAGCGTGCCGTTCATGTCGCCCGTCTGGGCGTTGAACGCCTTGCAGAACTCCATGATGTTGACGCCAGCCTGGCCGAGCGCGGGACCGACCGGCGGGGCGGGGTTCGCCTGGCCACCGGGGATCTGCAGCTTGACTTCCTTGAGGACCTTCTTGGCCATGACTACTACACCTTCTGCACTTGGTCGTAGGGGAGTTCGACCGGCACCTGCCGCTCGAAGATGGAGACGAGGACCTTGAGCTTCTGCTGCTCGGGGTTGACCTCGGTGATCTCGCCGTCGAAGTCGCTGAGCGGACCGCTCATGACCTTGACGATCTCGCCGAGCTCGAAGAGCACCGTCGGCGCGGCCTTCTCCTCGCTCACCGGCGCGGCAGCTGCCTGGTCCGGCGTGCTGACGGCGACGAGCTTGGCGACCTCGGAGCGGCTGAGCGGCACCGGCTCGCCGAGCGGGCCGACGAAGTTGGTGATGCCCGGCGTGTCGCGCACCAGCAGGCGCGCGTTCTTGTTGTCCATGTTCATGTGGACGAGCAGGTAGCCGGGGAGCTTGCGAACTTCCTTCTGGAACTTCTTGCCGTCCTTGTCGGTGTCCGTGACCATCTCGGTCGGGACGATGACCTCGCGGAAGGCGAAGCGGACGTCCTCGGGCGCCGACTTGAAGCGCTGGTGGAGGTTCGCCTCCACCTTCTTCTCGTGGCCGGAATACGTGTTGATGACGTACCAGTTGTACACGTCAGATCCCCAGTGCCTTGTTGACCTGGTCGACGAGTCGCACGGCGACCTGGTCGACCGCGGAGATGTATGCGGCGAACGTCGCCGTCACGACGGCCACGACGAGCGTGCCGGTCGCGACCTGCTGGCGCGTCGGCCACTGCACCTTGCGCAGCTCGGCCCACGACTCCCGGACGAACCGGCGAGCGCCGGTGCGTTGCCCCGACGGCGGGGACGGGCGGTTGCCCGGCCCTCCACTGCTGGCAGCCTTCGCCACGTCAGCGGGTCTCCTTGTGCGCGGTGTGGGTTCCACACCAGCGGCAGTACTTGGAGAACTCCACGCGATCGGGATCGTTGCGCTTGTTCTTCTGGGTCTCGTAGTTGCGCCGCTTGCACTGCGGGCACGCGAGGGTGATCTTCTGGCGGACTGTGGACTTGGCCATGCTGGCGCACGTCTCCTGGGGCGTGAGGGAAATTCGGGCGAAAGGCTACCAGATCACCGCGAGGGGTGGATCAGGTGGCGGCTGCGGCGACGAGGCGCGCCGGCACGAAGAGCTTGCAGTGCGGGCACTTGGCACCCTGCAGGCGCGGCGGCTGCGTGGCGTCGACCGCCGGCTGGAAGCTCTTCTTGCAGTGCGGGCAGGCGAGCGAACCGCTCGGGGTGTCGACGGGACGATCGAGGGTCGCGCTGCTCACGGGTGGTGCCTCCAGGTGCTGCTGTGGACGCGGGTCGAGCGACCTGCGTCATGCCCGGATGCTAGCCCCCGTCGGCGCCCCCCGCAAGGCGGGGCGGCGCGAAGGGGCGGAAGCGGTCCGGGGGTTGCCCCACAGGTTCGCGCGCGAGGGTCGGATCCCTGCGCGCGGCGACCGTCGTGCCCCCGATGTAAGGCCGCCGACAACTGCCCCGGGCGCGGGGTCGGAGTAGGTACTGCGTGCGGATGCCGGGGCCGTGCGGAGGGCGCATCGTCGGGTCGAGGGGCGGACGGGCCGCACCGCGACGAGGGGGATGACATGCAGCACTTCGAGCACGACGCGACGGCGTGGATCAACGGCGGGGGGCGCGTGTTGTGTCGCGTCGGTGGCGTGGGCGCGTTCGACGGCACGGGCCACTCGCCGTCGGGGCCGGGGGGTACGAACGGGCCGAAGCACCACAGCTCCGGCACGAAGGCAGAGGGCCGCATCATCCGGCAGGGCGATCCGACCAACCCGTCGGGGCCCAAGCGCCACATCGTCCCGCCGCTGCAGCGGCACGCCGTCCCACCGGCCGGTGGGACCGGCACGGGCGCGACGGATGGCGCCAACGACGGGGCCGCGGCGAACAAGCCGTCACCCACGCCGGCGCCGCGTCACGCGACCGGCGGCCTGCGCCCGGTCTGACCCGTGCGCCGCGTCGGCGACGTGGGGATCAGTAGATCTCGACGTCGACCGGCGCGCCGGTGATGTTCGCGAGGTTCTGCGCCTGGCCGAGCGCCGAGCTCACCGCGTAGCCGCTGTTGCCGAAGCCGCGGTAGCTCGGGGCGCGGTAGCCGCCGCCGCCGTAGCTGCGCCGGGCCGGGGCGCGGTACTTGCTGCCGGCGGCGAAGCCACGCTTGTACGCGGCGTTGTAGACGCGAGAGCGGGCGACGGAGGCGCGCAGCGCGGCGGTCGACTCGGCGTTGACGAGTGCGTCGCCGTGGCCGTTGGCGTAGCCGGAATCGCGGCCAGCGGCGTAGCCCTGCTGGGCGGCCAGGCTGCGGGTGACCGCCGCTTCGTCCGAGGACGGCGCGGCGGCCTTGGCGGCGAAGTAGCCGCCGGCCAACGCGACGATGCCCACGAGCAGCACCAGCACGGCGAGCAGCACGGTGGAGATGGCGGAGGTGGCGCGACCGGGGCCGGAGGGCGCGGCCTGCACGTAGCTGACCTGCGGCTGGGGGGCGTACGCCGGCTGCGGGGCGTACGTGGGCTGCGGCTCGGCGACGACGTGCGTGATGGAGCTGCCGTGCATCGGCAGGGGGCGACGCGGCCGCGGGTGCGACTCGACGGGCTGCTGCAGCAAGGTGGAGCTCAGGGGGCTGGTCACGTTCGTGCTCTCTCGTCGGGGTCCACGTGGATGGTGACCCTCGACGGGTCGGATCGGCGCCCTCCGTGGCCACGCGTGGCCGACGCGGGTCGGTGTGATGGCCGGGATCGCCGCTCGAAGTGGGACAACGCGTGGCCCCTTTCCCGATAGACGGGAGAGCGACAGCGCGTCCGGGAGGGATGCGTCGGTCACGGGAGGCAGGGCGACATGACGAACGACCATTCACGCGAGCCGGGCGCGACCCCCGCGACGGGCCGCGACGCACGCCCCGGACTGGCCGGGCCACGGCTCGACCTGCCGCGGTTCAGCTTCGCGCCGGCGGCGCCACGCGCCACCATGCCGGCCCCGGCTTCCGTCGCGGCGCGCCCGACGCCGCTGCTCGGTGCGCCCAGCGGCG
>JAOPYS010000349.1 GCA_025964465.1 Thermoleophilia bacterium | reverse complement strand
TGCCCTCGCCCAGCTTGATGACGCCGGCATCCACCATCTCGTGGTAGAGGTCGTTGCCCTCGCGGGTGCGCTCGCCGACGCCGGCGAAGACGGACACGCCGCCATGGCCCTTGGCGATGTTGTTGATCAGCTCCTGGATGGTCACGGTCTTGCCCTCGCCGGCGCCGCCGAACAGGCCGACCTTGCCGCCCTTGAGGTAGGGGGCGAGGAGATCGACCACCTTGATGCCGGTGACGAGCACTTCGGCCGAACCGGCCTGCACGAAGCGGAAGATGTTGTCGATGAACAGGAGCACGTCCTGGCCCTGCACATCGCGGACATACTCCGCCATCGTCAGGCCGGTCAGCGCGACGCGCAGGCGCGCGCCGGGCGGCTCGTTCATCTGGCCGTAGACGAGCGCGACCTTGTCGATGACGCCCGCCTCGATGAACTCGTTCCAGAGGTCGTTGCCCTCGCGCGTGCGCTCGCCGACGCCCGCGAACACCGACAGGCCCGAGTGCTGCAGGGCGATGTTGTTGATGAGCTCCTGGATGAGCACGGTCTTGCCGACGCCGGCGCCGCCGAACAGGCCGACCTTGCCGCCCTTGGTGTAGGGCGCGAGCAGGTCGACGACCTTGATGCCGGTCTCGAGCAGCTCGACGGAGGGGTTGAGCTCGTCGTAGCCGGGCGCGCCGCGGTGGATCGGCCAGCGCTCGCCGTCCTCGATCGGCTTCTGGTCGATGGCCTCGCCGACGACGTTGAAGATGCGGCCGAGGGTGCGGTCGCCGACGGGCACGCTGATCGCCGAGCCGGTGTCGATGACGCGGGCGCCACGGGCCAGGCCGTCGGTCGAGTCCATCGCGACGGCGCGCACGCGACCGTCACCGAGGTGCTGCTGCACCTCCGCGATGAGCTTCGCCGTGCCGGCCGAGTCGTTGACCGAGGTCTCGATCTCGAGCGCGTTGTAGATCGCGGGGAGGTGCCCGTCGAAGGCGACGTCGAGGACGACGCCCTTGATCTCGACGACGTGGCCGGTGTTGGTCTGGTTCTCTGCCATGGTGGTGTGTGCTCCGTGGGGGTGGTGAGGATCGGGGAAAGGTCAGCGGTGGATCGGGGTGTACTGGCCGAGGCGGCCGGGTCGCACGAGGACGTTGGCGTCGACGAGCGCGAGCACGTCGGGCCGGTCGAAGCGGATGCCACGCTCGCCGAACGTGCCGACCCCGTCGTACAGGCCGGTCTGGCCGTTGCCGCGGTTGCGCCACGCGACGGACGCGAGGAAGTAGTGGTCGCCGCCACTGAACACGGCGGCCGCGGGGGCCGACCCCGCGGTCAGTCGAGCCGCCGCGTTGATGGCCGTCTCGAGCGACGCGTACCCGCGGCGCTCGCCGAGCACGGCGCGCGTCGTGTACAGGTCCAGGTCGCGACCGGGCCGGTCGATCCGGCCCAGGGCGATGCCGCCGAAGTCCGGCCGCGCGGGCGGCGAGGTCGGAGCGGTGGGCGTGGATGTCAGGGGCGTGAGCTGCATGTCAGCTGAGGGCGTCCGCGCCCGCGACGATCTCGAGGATCTCCTGGGTGATCGCGGCCTGGCGAACCCGGTTGCGCTGCAGGGTGAGCGCGTCGAGGATGTCGCCCGCGTTGTCGGTCGCGTTGCGCATCGCGGTCATGCGCGCGCCGTGCTCGGAGGCCGTCGATTCGAGCAGCGCGCGGTAGCACGTCTGCTCGACGTAGGTCGGCAGCAGCCGGTCGAGCAGCGCGTCCTCGCTGGGCTCGAACTCCCAGTCCGGCGTGACGTCGTCGCTGGCCTCGTGCGTGCCGGAGATGGCGCTCTCCAGCAGCTCGTCGGTCAGCGGCAGCAGGTCCTGCGTGACGACGGTCTGGGAGATGGCGGAGTCGAAGTGGTTGTAGACGACCTGCACGTGGTCGAGCTCGCCCGACTCGAAGCCGGTGATCACGCGCGCCGCGATGGCCTCCGCGTCGCGGAACTTCGGGCTGTCGGTGATGCCCTCGAAGGCCGACCCGAGCGCGACGTCGATGCCGCGGAAGGCGAGCGAGCCGCCGCCGCGACGGCCGACGGTCACGAAGGTCACCGCGGCGCCCTTCGCCTCCCACTCCGCCTTGAGGGCGAGCGAGCGCTTGAGGATGTTCGCGTTGAGCGCGCCGGCGAGGCCACGGTCACCCGTGTACATCACGATGCCGACGGTCCGCACCTCGCGCCGCTCGAGCAGCGGGTGGTTCACCGCGTGCTTGGCGCCGATCGCGACGCGCGCGGTCAGCTCGAGCAGTGCCTGGGCGAAGGGTCGCAGCGTCGTGATGCGGTCCTGCGCGCGGCGCAGCTTGGCGGCGGCCACCATCTCCATCGCGCGCGTGATCTTGCGCGTGTTGGTGACGGAGCCGATCCGTCGGTTGAGGTCCTGTGTGTTGGCCATCAGGCCGTCCCCTCCGTCATGGAAGTTGGGGTGGGTGCGGAGAACAGCCCGAGGCGGTTGCCGTCGGGGTCGAGCACGATCGCGTAGGTGCCCCAGTCGTGCGTGGCGGCGCCCAGCTGGACGCTGCCGTCCGCCTCGAGCGCACGTTGCACCGCGGCGGCGACGTCGGGCACCTGCACCGACGGCTGCACGCTCGAGCCGCCGGAGAGGCTGGAGCTGCCGATGACCTCGAACTCGAGGCCGTCCAGCTGCGTGCGGAACATCGCCTCGCCCGTGAGGTGGTCGACGCCGCCATCGAGCGGCGTGCCCAGCACGCGGGCGTAGAACGACGCCAGCTCGGACGGACGTGACGAGAGCACCGTCACGCCAACAAGGCGAGTAAGCGAGTGATGTGGATGCGAAGCATTCATATCCGAGCGTCGAGCCTTGCTGCTCTTGCTGACCAGGGCCGGGCGCGCATCTGTGGGGGCGTCGGTCGTCACTCGCCCGCGCCGAAGTCCTTGCGGAAGTCCGCGATCATCGTGTCGAGCTCGTCCTTGACCGGACCCTCGAGCTTGCCGCCGCCCTCGATCTTCGCCGAGAGGCCACCCTTCACGCGCTCGCGCAGCTCGGAGTTGAAGCGCATGACGTCCTCGACGGCCACGTCGTCCAGCGCGCCGGTGGTGGCGGCGTAGATGATCGCGACCTGCTCGCCGGCCGACCACGGGTCGTACTGCGGCTGGTTGAGCGTCTCGACGAGGCGCGCACCACGCGACAGGGTTGCGCGCGTGTCGGCGTCGAGGTCCGAGGCGAACTGCGCGAACGCCTCGAGCTCACGGTACGCGGCGAGGTCCAGGCGCAGGGTGCCCGCGACCTGCTTCATCGACTTGATCTGCGCCGAGCCACCGACGCGCGACACCGAGATGCCGACGTTGATCGCGGGGCGCACGCCCTTGTAGAACAGGTCGCGCTTGAGGGCGATCTGCCCGTCGGTGATCGAGATGACGTTGGTCGGGATGTAGGCGGACACGTCGTCGGCCTGCGTCTCGATGATCGGCAGCGCCGTCAGCGAGCCGCCGCCGAGGTCGTCGCTCAGCTTCGCCGCGCGCTCGAGCAGGCGGGAGTGGAGGAAGAACACGTCACCCGGGAACGCCTCGCGGCCCGGCGGGCGGCGGATCAGCAGCGACATCTGGCGGTACGCGTCGGCGTGCTTGGT
>JAOPYS010000345.1 GCA_025964465.1 Thermoleophilia bacterium | reverse complement strand
CGGGCGTCGCTGCAGCCGGCAGCTGGACCGTGGTCCAGGCCAGGGGCATGGGCGCAGGGGTGCCTACGGGTCGCCGCTTCCGGGCGTGCGGGTGCACGCCGACGGAAGGGGCCGATGAGACCGAGATGGTCATGACCGACGTCCTGTGTCGTGGTGACGATGTCCGGAGGCTGACGCGTCGATCCCACCCCGCAGTTGTCCGTTGCGGGTGTCGCGCGCTTCGAGGGTGCAGCGCGACGTGCGGGGCGACGTGTCGCCTCGTCCGAGGGAGATGTTTCCAGTCCCGGACCGATCGGTCGCGCCGATCGGCCACGCCCTGCCCGGCGCGACCACCCGCGCGTCCGGGTGCGGCCACCGCTCCAGCCCGAGGGGAACAGGCGTCGCGCTGGGCGCGACGCGTGTTCCCCTCGGCGTGGGCGTGGGTCAGCTGGCGGGGACCTCGACCATGATCGCGTCGCCCTGGCCACCGCCGGAGCAGATGGCGGCGACGCCGAGGCCGCCGCCGATGCGCTGGAGCTCGCGCACGAGGGTGCCGACGATGCGCGCGCCGGACGCGCCGATCGGGTGGCCGAGTGCGACGGCGCCGCCGTTGACGTTGACGATCTCGGGGTCGATGCCGAGCTCGTCGACGGCGTTGATGGAGACGTTGGCGAACGCCTCGTTGAACTCGAAGCGAGCGATGTCGGCGAGGTCCACGCCCGTGCGCTCGAGCAGCAGCTTGGTGGCGGCACCCGGCATCTTGGCGAGGTCCTGGGTGCGGCCGGCGACGTAGGCGTGACCGCGCAGGAAGGCGAGCGGCGCGTGCCCGTTCGCGGTCGCCCACTCCTCGCTCGCCAGCACGAGCGCCGCGGCGCCGTCGTTGACGCCCGGAGCGTTGCCGGCCGTGGTGCCGCCGCCCTCGACGTCGAGCTCCTTGAGCCGACCGAGCGTCTCGAGCGTGGTGTCGGGGCGCACGCTCTCGTCGTGCTCGACGACCGTGTCACCCTTGCGACCCGAGATCGTCACCGGCGCGATCTCCTCCGCCAGCCACTCGCGGCGCTCCGTCGCGAGGCGGTGCGACCGCACCGACCACTCGTCCTGGCGCGCGCGGGTGATGCCGAGCTCCTTGGCGACCTCCGCCCCGTCGGTGAGCATGCGCACCTTGCGGAACGGGTTGGTGAGCCCGTCGTGCATCATCGAGTCCAGGAGCGCGCCGTCACCCATGCGCAGGCCCGCACGCACGTGCGTGACGTGCGGCGCGTTGGTCATGCTCTCCATGCCGCCCGCGACGATCACCTCGTGGTGCCCGGCCCCGACGAGCAGGTCGGCGAGGGACAGCGCGCGCACGGAGCTGGCGCAGACCTTGTTGATCGTCTCGGCGGTGACCTCGATGCCGAGCCCCGCTGCCATCGCCGCCTGGCGGGCCGTGATCTGGCCGGCCCCCGCCTGCAGCACGTGACCCATGATCACGTGCTCGACGGCGTCCGGTGCGATGCCCGACCGCTCGATCGCTGCCGCGATGGCGTGCCCGCCCAGCTGCGCCGCGGTCATCGAGGCGAGGCCGCCCGAGAGCTTGCCGAACGGGGTCCGGGCGTATCCGAGGATGGCGGTGCGACGGGTCATGGGGGCGCCTTGGTCGAGGGGAGCGAACGCCCCGAGACTACTCGACCGATGGGGGTTCCCAGCGAGCCGACCCCGTCGTACCGTGGACGCGAGGACGTGCGCCGAGCCGACGGCGCCACCCTCGGAGGGGAACGCCGAACGTGCTCGATGCCACCGCCCGCCGCACCGCCGTGGCCACGCGTACCCGCGTGGACCGCACGCCTGCCGACGCGACCGCCGCGAAGACCACGTCCGCGACCCCCTCGCGCGCCGTCGAGCCCGCCGAGCCCACCGAGAACTTCATCACCTCCGCCGCGCGCCAGGGCGCCAAGCTCGTGATCGCGCACAAGGGTCACCACGACCTCGACGCGACGCCCCGGGTGAAGCCCAACACGATCGCCGCGCTGCGGAAGGCCGCCGCCGACGGCGCGACGGACGCGGTCGAGGCCGACATCCGCTCGCTGCGCGACGGCACCCTCGTCGTGTACCACGACGAGCACCTGGCGGACGGCCCGCACGAGGGCGAACTGCTGCGCGACCTGAACGCGTCGGACCTGCGCGACTACCCCGACATCCCGACGCTCGACGCGTTCGCGGCCGCCGCGGCGGACGTGCACATGAACGTCGTCGCCGACATCAAGGAGCGCGGGCCGGAGCGGCGCATCATCGACACGCTGCTCGAGCACCTGCCGAAGGAGCGGGTCAGCGCGTTCAGTTTCGAGCCGAGCGTCGTCAAGGACCTCGACGCCGCGTATCCCGACATCCCGGTCGGGTACCTGCCGCGCCAGTACGGCGACAGCGCCTTCAAGTCCACGCGCAGCTACCTGCTCGGGTCACCGATGGAGCAGGTCGACCGGCTCGGGTTCCGGCCGGACTACATCGAGGTCTCGGGCGACGACGTCAACCTGCAGGTGCTCGACTACGCGGGCGAGCACCACGTGCCCGTCGTGGTCGGCGGCACGTCGGGGCCGGTCAAGCAGCAGCTCGCCGGCGACGACCGCGTGCTCGGGTTCATGGTCGACTCGCCGAACTCCACGCCGACCGACGCCGAGCCCGGCTCGCACGACCTGAGCGAGGTCTCGCGCGGCCCGCAGTACCACGACGTCAGCGACGTCGCGCCCGGCCCGTTCGGCCCGATGGTCAAGCGCGCCACGGATGCGGCGCTCACCCTCTGGGCGGGCAACGGCGGCTATGCAGCGCGACGCGTGGCCGACGATGCCGCCGCGGCCGCGAAGGTCCTCGTCGGCGACAACCCGTTCGTCAACCCGTTCGCGCTCGGCCGCTTCGTGGCGCATCCAAAGGAGTCGGCCGCCGACCTCGCGCACGACGCCCGCGACCTCGCCACGAAGACGGGGCGGCTCGGCGTGGACGCCGCCCGCGGGGTCGCGCACCTCGCCGACAGCGTCTGGCCCTGAGCGCCGGTCAGTAGGCGGCGCCCGCCACCGTGCGGTCGAACGAGCCCGAGGCGACGAGCTCCGCGATGGCCCCGACCGCGAGCTCGATCTCCGCGTCGGTCGTGTACAGGTGCGGCGAGACGCGGATGCCGGCGCCCGGTCGGAAGTCGACGAGGATGTCGCGGCGCGCCAGCTCGGCGACCATCGCGGCGCCGTGCTCGCCGACGCCGAGCGTCACCGTCCCGCCTCGATCCGCGGGGTCGCGCGGGCTCGTCACCGGCAGGCCCGCCGCATCGGCGAGCTCGATCAGCCGCGCCGTCTGGCGCTGGGAGTTCGCGCGGATGCGGTCCACGCCGACCTCGTTGATCACCGCGTAGCCCGACCGCGCCGCGTAGAGCGCGGGCACGGGCGGCG
>JAOPYS010000339.1 GCA_025964465.1 Thermoleophilia bacterium | reverse complement strand
GAGGTCGCAGGCGCCCTCGTCGAGCAGCGCCTCCGCCTGCTCCGGCTCGGTGATGAGCCCGACCGCTCCCGACGGCACGCCGGCGGCGCGAACGGCTGCCGCGAACGGCGCCTGGTAGCCGGGACCGACGGTGATCTGCTGCAGCGGGCTCGCGCCACCGGAGCTGCAGTCCACCAGGTCGACGCCTGCCGCCTGCGCGAGCCCGGCGAGGCGCACGGTGTCGTCGACGTCCCAGCCACCCTCGACCCAGTCCGTCGCCGACACGCGCAGCAGCAGCGGCTTGCCCGCCGGCCACACCTCGCGCACCGCCGCGATGCACTCCAGTGTCAGTCGCGCACGCCCCTCGAAGTCACCGCCGTATCCGTCGGCGCGCTGGTTGGCCAGCGGCGACAGGAACTCGTGGAGCAGGTACCCGTGCGCGGCGTGCAGCTCAACCACGTCGAAGCCGGCCCGCTCGGCCCGCACCGCCGCCGCCGCGAAGTTCGCCACCACATCCGCGATTTCGTCCACCGTCAGCTCGTGCGGCACCTGCGCGCCCTCGTCGAACGCGAGCGGGCTCGGCCCCACGACCGGCCAGCCGCCCGGTGCATCGACGGCGATCGGCCCGCCGCCCTCCCACGGGCGCGCGGTCGAGGCCTTGCGCCCCGCGTGCGCGAGCTGGATGCCCGGCACCGCGCCCTGCGCCCGTGCGAACGCGGCGACGCGTGCCAGCCCCTCGACGTGCTCGTCCTTCCAGATCCCCAGGTCGTGCGCGGTGATGCGCCCGGCGGCCGACACGGCGCTCGCCTCCATGATGACCAGCCCCGCGCCGCCGACCGCTCGCGCGCCCACGTGCGCGAGGTGCCAGTCCGTTGCGAACCCGTCGTCGCTGGAGTACTGGCACATCGGCGACATCGCGATGCGGTTGGGGAGGGTCACGTCGCGCAGCTGCAGCGGCGTGAACAGGATCGGGTCGCGCTCGTCGGTCTCAGGCATGTCGCCACACTAGCGGCGCGAAGGAGCGGCGCCTCAGCGCACGACGTCCAGCACCTGCCACTGCACACCGTTGGAGAAGGTCTCGTGCTCGACCAGCCGAAGCTTCGTCATGTCCTTGTCGGCGCCGCTGAACAGGCGCAGCCCCGCACCCAGCAGCACGGGGAAGACCACGAGGTGGTAGCGGTCCACGAGGCCGGCATCGGCGAGCGCGTGCCCGAGCGTGGCACTGCCGTGCACGATGATGGGGTCACCGTCGCCGGCCCGCAGCTCGGCGACCTCGTCGAGCGAGCGCAGCACCGTCGCGGGCCAGCGCTCGTCGTCACCTTCCAGCGTGGTCGAGACCACGTACCGGGGCATCGCGTTGTACCCAGCGAAGAAGTCGGCCTGCGGCCAGAACGGGACGAAGGCTTCATAGGAACGGCGGCCCATCAACAGCGCACCGGCCTCCTCCTGCTCGCGACCCTTGAACGCGTACGGCCCGTCATCGGGCTCGACGGCCTTCACGGTCCAGCCGGTGTTGCGGTACCCCGCTTCGCCGCCGGGCGCCTCCATGACTCCGTCGGTGGACACGAACGCGGTGACGATCAGCTGACGCATGGGTCCGGCTCCCTGGTCTCGGTCGAGTGGAGCGCATCATGTCGCACGGCGGGTCCGTGCCATGCTGCGGTAGCCTCGGTCCCCGGAGCACCATCCGCCGCACGAGGAGTCGACATGCCTGCCACCACCAGCTCGCCCATCGCCCACGTCGCGACGACGTTCCTGCCCGTCCAGGACCAGGCGCGCGCCCTCGCGTTCTTCCGCGACACCCTCGGGTTCAAGGTGCGCACCAACGTCGAGTTCGGCGAGGCCGAGGCGTGGATCGAGGTCGCCCCGCCCGGGTCGCAGGCGAGCATCGCCCTCAACGGCCCCTCGCAGTGGGGCGGGGACGGGCCGCGCCCCGGCGCCACCGCCGGCTTCGGGTTCCACGTCGACGACCTCGATGTCACGATCGCCGAGCTCGAGGGGCGCGGGGTCGAGTTCGAGGACGTGATGCGCGGCGGCGGCCCGGTGCCGCCGATGGCGTTCTTCCGCGACAGCGAGGGCAACCGCCTGCTCGTCGTGCAACGCGCCGACTGAGCGCGGAGTAGGAGGACCATGACCATCACCCTGACCGGCTGCCGGACGAGCGGCGCGGCCACGTCCGGTGTCCCGTGCGACCCTGAGGGTATGACCACGTGGTGACCCAGCTTCCCGGACACATCGACCTGCGCCAGATCACCACCGCGGTGGGGTTGCTGGTCTCCATCATCGAGGGGTCCGACGACGCGATCATCGCCAAGGACCTCAACGGCACGATCATCAGCTGGAACCCCGCGGCCGAGCGCCTGTTCGAGTACACGGAGCAGGAGGCCGTCGGCCAGGCGATCGAGATGCTCATCCCCGACGACCACAAAGGCGAGGACAGGGTCGTCATGGACCGCATCCTCGCCGGCGCCCCCGTCGAGCACTACGAGACCGAGCGCATCACCAAGTCAGGGCGCCGCGTCAACGTGTCGCTGACCGTCTCCGCCCTGCGCGACCTCGAGGGCCACGTGGTCGGCGCCTCCAAGATCATGCGCGACGTGTCAGGGGTGCGCGAGTCGCGCGAGATGCAGGAGCTGCTCGCCGCCGTGGTCGAGAGCTCCGACGACGCCATCATCGCCAAGGACTCCTCCGGCATCATCACGAGCTGGAACGCCTCCGCCGAGCGCATCTTCGGCTACACGGCGGCGGAGGCGGTGGGCCAGCACGTGTCCATGCTCCTGCCGGAGGACCTCGTCGGGCGCGAGCGCGACATCCTCAACGAGATCCTCGCTGGGCAGAAGGTCGACCACTACGAGACGCGCCGCAGCGCGCGCGACGGGCGGGTGGTGGACGTGTCACTGACGGTCTCCCCGCTGCGCGACGCGGACGGCACCATCATCGGCGCCTCCAAGGTCGTGCGCGACATCACCGAGCGCAACCGCATCGCCGAGCAGGCGCGCCGCGCCGACCAGATCTCCCGCGCCAACGAGCAGCTGGCAGCCGCCGACCGCCTCAAGGACCAGTTCCTGGCGATGGCCAACCACGAGCTGCGCACGCCCCTCACCGCGATCAGCGGGTTCACCAGGACGCTCATCGATCTCGAGGACCAGATCGAGCCTGAGCAGCGCCGCGAGTTCCTCGACATCATCTCCAACCAGGCCGACCGGCTGACACGCATCGTCGAGGACATGCTGACCCTGAGCCGCCTGTCGCTCGGCGAGATCGTGCCGCGCGTGGAGCCGGTCGGGGTGGCCGACGCCGTCCAGCGGGTGCTGCGCGAGAACGACCGACCCGGCATCAACGTGCTCGTGGAGGACGACGCGGAGGTCGTCGCGGCCGTGGACCCGCACCACCTCCAGCAGATGGTGCTCAACTACGTGGACAACGCCTGCAAGTACGGTGCGGAGCCGATCGACGTGCTCGCGTCGCGCGAGGGCGACCACGTCTTCATCCGGGTGCGCGACCACGGGGAGGGCGTCTCGCCGCAGTTCGAGCCGCAGCTGTTCGATCGCTTCAGCCGTGGAGCCGCCGGCATCTCCACCAACGCGTCGGGCGTCGGCCTGGGCCTCTCGATCGTGCGCGGCCTCGCGCGCGCCCAGGGTGGGGACGCGTGGCACGAGCCCAACGAGCCGACCGGGGCCCAGTTCTGCCTGCGGCTGCCCGCCGCCGATGCGCCCTGACCTCTAGGCTGGTCCCTTCGGGGACCGAGCGCGGAGGAGACGCATGTCGCAGGTACGGGTGCACAACATGGGCGTGTCGCTGGACGGCTTTGCCACGGGCGCGGACCAGACGCTCGAGGCGCCCTTCGGGCACGCCGGGTCGCGGCTGATGGAGTGGTTCATGGCCACGAACACCTTCCAGTCGATGCACGCCGGTGGCGCCGGATCGCACGGCGTCGACGAGGCCTTCGCCGGCCAGTGGGGCCCGGGCATCGGCGCCGAGATCATGGGTCGCAACAAGTTCGGTCCGCAGCGCGGCCCGTGGGAGGACGAGGAGTGGACGGGGTGGTGGGGCGAGGACCCGCCGTTCCACACGCCCGTGTTCGTGCTGACGCACCACCCGCGGCCCACGCTGGAGATGGAGGGCGGCACGACGTTCCACTTCATCGATGCGTCGCCGCAGGAGGCGCTCGAGCTGGCGCGCGAGGCCGCGGGCGACCTCGACGTGCGCATCGGGGGTGGCCCGATCACCGTGCGCCAGTTCCTCGACGCCGACCTGGTCGACCACCTGCACGTCGCCGTCGTGCCGATCGTGCTCGGTCGCGGGGAGCGACTGTGGGACGGCCTGGAGGGGATGGAGGAGCGCTTCGAGGTCGAGGCCGTCGCGTCGCCGAGCGGCGTGACGCACCTCTCGTTCACGCGACGTCGCTGAGGCGGCTCCTTCGCTCGTCAACCACGGCGTTCCGAGGTAGCTGGACGATCGCAGCGGTTTACGTACCTAACGACTGACATGCTCGAATCTGCGTGTGTCCGCACCCGCAATCGTGGATATCCTCGGTCCAGTCCTCGATTTACGAGGTATTTATCCGACCCAAGGAATCCTCATGGCGCAAGTCCACACCACCACCGCTCGTCGTCTCAGTACGGAGACGAAGCACTCGTCCAAGACGACCGAGCTCTACGCGTACGTCGTCGTGTTCGTCGGCATCCTCATCGCCTCGAAGATGATCGATGGCAACGGCGACAAGCACGACAACTTCCAGGCCGACGAGGCGTGGCGCTACATCACGTGGCTCACCATCGGCTACCTGGTCAGCCGCGGCCTGGCGAAGTCCGGCAGCCGCGAGCCCTTCTGGGACGAGGCGGACCACAGCACCACCCGCACCGACGGCGGGACCAACCGCCTCTAGGGTTGCACGATCGACGAGGGGGTCGCAGGCGCACGGCGCGCCTGCGGCCCCCTCGTCGTCGTGGGTGGCGTGCTGTAGCGTCCGCGCCATGGGACGGATGCAGTACTGGATGAACGTGTCGATGGACCTGCGGATCCAGGCGGTCGACGGAGCGCACGGCGGCGGCGGCTGGGTGCGGATCGGCGCGGCGCTGCACGAGGAGTTCAACGCGCGCGCCCGCGAGCTGGCCGTCATGGTCGAGGGGCGGCTGATCCACGAGATCATGGAGCCGTTCTGGCCCCTCGCGGCGGAGGACGAGTCGGAGGAGCCGGTGATGCGCGAGTACGGGCGGATCTGGACCGACAAGCCCAAGGTCCTCGTCTCCAACACGCGCACCGAGGCAGGGCACAACACGCGGATCATCGGCGGTGACGACGCGATCGAGCAGCTCGCTGCCCTCCGCGCCGAGACCGACGGCGTGATCGGCGTGGGTGGCGCCAACGTGGCGACGCAGCTGCTGCGCGCGGGCCTGCTCGACGAGCTGCTGCTGTTCGTGCACCCGGTCGTGCTCGGCGCGGGGCGGCCGCTGTTCGACGAGGGTGCTCCGCGCGTGGAGTGCGACCTGCTCGAACACCGCGAGTTCGAGGACGGGGTCGTGCTGAACCGCTACGCCGTGCGGGGCGCGCGCCCAGCCTGAGGGCGGGTCAGTCGCGCGGGCGCACGTGGCGCCACGCCGGCACGACCGGCCGGCGTGCGTCGACGCCCAGCGCCGTCATCAGCTCGTCGAAGCGCTCGGGATCGAGCGAACCGCCCGTGGCCTGTGGGTGCCCGTGCGCGAACTCGCCCTGCTCGTCGGGCAGCGCTGCCTTGAGGATGGCGCGCAGGTCGAGCGCGGGGTCGGCGCAGCGCATGGAGAAGTTCACCCGGTCGTCGAGGAACCCGTGGTTGGCGGCGAGCACCGGTCGCGGCCGCAGCGTGCGCGACCACTGCATCGCCACGAGCGCGTGCACGTGGGCGCGGGTCGCGAACTCGAGCACGGCCACCTGCGCGCCGAACACGGGCGCCGTGCGGATCACCTGCTCGAACTCCGAGCGCCACCAGGCCTTCGCCTCCTCGAGCTCTGCGATGCGCGGGTCGGCGAGGGCGGCCTTGGCGGATTCCGCGTCGACGAGGATGGCGAGGGCGGTGCGCAGTGGCCCGCCGGGCATGCGGCGCGGCGAGTTGACGAGCGTCGCGAGCTTGCGCACGTGCGCCTTGACGATGCCGTCGGCGAAGTCGGGGAGGGCGAGGCCACGGTCGCCCAGGTCGCCGACCGCGCCGACGGCCGCGAGCCAGTGCGGCACTTCGGGCGCGAGCCGGCCCATGAGCACGGACGTGGTGACCTCGGGGTCGGCGCCGGCGCCGGTGATGCCGACCTGGTCGTCGCGCAGCGTGTCGACCTCGAGTGCGTGGTGGTCGACGTACACCGCGGCACGCTCGAGCGGCTGGATGCCCCAGTCGAGCACGGCGAGCGGCCCGTCGGGGAGCGGCGCGTCGCCGCCCCACGGCGTGACGCCTCGCTCCATGAGCAGCGCGTCGGCGGCGCCGCGCCCGGTCGCGCGCAGCGCGATCGCCCCGCTCGAGAGGCCGTCCGCGTCGTCGTGGCAGATCACCGTCCCCGCTGCGAGCAGCTCGCGGGCACGCGCGACGAGGGCGGGGTCTGCGAGGTCGGGTCCGAGCCAGCTCACGTCCGCAGACTAGCGGCGCGCCGCCGGGCCGGGCCGCACGGCTCGGGTACAGTGCTGGCATGGCGGACGAGCGCGACGAGCCCGAGGTCGGTGAGGTCATCGGGGCGGACCTCGCACGCCGGGGCCCGGTCGGGCGGTACGGCGCGTACTCGGCGATCGCCGGTGCAGCGGTGACGTCGCGGGGCGTGCAGGCGGCGCGCGCGGGTGCGCGGCCGGTGGCGGCACTCGTGCTGCACGGGTGGGCGAGCGACCGGACCGGCAGCTCGCGCACGGTCGCGGCCGCACTGGCGCGCATCGGCATCCCGAGCCTCGTGCCGGACCTGCCCGGGCACGGGGCACGACCTGGGTCGCGCGACGAACTGACGCGCGCGCACTTCCTGACGGCCGCGGTCGACGCCTACGACGAGCTGGCGGACGGGCTCGAGGACGCCGCGTCGACGCGAATCCTCGTCGTCGGCACGTCCTTCGGCGCAGCCCTCGCGGCGCAGCTGGCCGCAGCGCGCCCGGTCGCCGCGCTCGTGCTGCGTGTGCCCGCCGACTATCCCGACGCCGGGTTCGACGACCAGCCGATGGGTGCGGTCGTGGGCGATGCCGGGGCGCACGCCTGGCGGGCCGATCCCGACGAGCCGGGTGACACGCGCGTCACGCGCGCGCTCGCGTCGTTCGCCGGCCCGGTGCTGGTGCAGGAGGCCGAGTGCGACGACGTGATCGCCGCACCCCAGGTCGCGCGGCTGGTGCGCGCTGCTGGCGACGCGGACCGAGTCACGCACGAGCTGCTCGTGGGCGCGCCGCACGCGTTGTCGACGGCGCCCGAGGCGCTCGCGGCGGCCAACGACGCGCTCGTCAGGTGGGTGCTGCGCGTCCTCGCATGATCGGCGCGCGCCGGGGCAACGTCCCGGCGATCGTCACCAGGCGTCGGTGAGGCGCTCGCCCCATCCGTCCATGCGCGCGCCGAAGGCGGAGAGTTCGGGGCCCAGCCACGCTGCGATCGCCGCGCCCATGATCGACCCGGCCACGGCGTCGCCCGGGTAGTGCGCGCCGGTGTAGACGCGCGAGTACGCGACCGCGGCAGCCATCGGGATGAGCACCGGCGCCACGATCGGCGCCTGCAGCGACGCCGCCACCGAGAAGCACCACGCCGATGCCGAGTGGCCCGACGGGAAGGACGTGGTGCGCGGCGTACGCCGGATGCGCCGCACCTCGGGCACGACGTCGATCTGCGGACGGGGGCGTCGCACGACCCACTTGATCGGACCGTTGACGATCGGCGACACGAGCGCCAGCGTCAGCAGCCCGGCGCGGGCCGCCCGCCGGCCCCGTCGACCGCCCAGCAGCGCCAGACCCACCGCCGTCCACGCCCAGAGCGAGCCGTCGTCTCCCATGTGCGTGAGCCGCGGCATGGCGTAGTCGAGCAGGCGCGACTGGCGGTGCGCCACCCACTCGAAGGCGCGCCGGTCGGCGTCGGTGACCCGCAGCACCAGGCTGGGGTCGGGAACGTTGGGCGGTTGCGTGGCCACGAGCCGGACATACCCGCATCGCCCGGCCCCACGCCCAGTGCGACGAGGTCGGTCAGCTCAAGCCGCGTACGCGCCGGCGGCGAGCTCCTCGACCAGCGTCGGCTGCGTCGGGGTCCACCCGAGCTCGCGTGCGCGTGCTCCCGTGGCCTGCTGGTCCAGCATGAGCGCGTCGGCGAAGGCCGGCGTCAGCCGCTCACGGGATTCGTCGGGGGTCTCGGTGCGCACCTCCACGTCACCCTCCGCGCCGCGGGCGGCGGCGTCCACCAGCTCGCGGACCGTGGGGTTCTCGCCGCTCGCGCCGAGCAGGTAGCCCGTCAGGTCGCCCTCGAGCGCACGCACGTACAGGTCGGCGAGGTCGTCGACGTGGACGGTCGGCCAGTGCTGCGTGCCGTCACCGACGGTGTGGAGCGAGCCGTCGTCGTGGCGCTGCGCGAGCAGGTTCGGGATGCCCTTGCCCCGCCCGTGGACGATGGACGGGGCGAGCACGAGCGTCGCGACGTCGGAGTCCAGCGCGATGCGCTCGACCTCCTCGCGCCACGCGGTCAGCGCCGGCGGGTCGAACGGCGACTCCTCGGTGATGGCCGGGTTGGAGCCCCAGACCCAGATCCCTCCCGTGTGCACGTAGCGCCGCTGCGAGCCACCGAACGCCGCGACCGCGGCGCGCGCGATCGACGCATCGACCGCGGCGCTCGTCTCGTCACCCGGCGATGCGGCGTGGATCGCGGCGTCGCACGGCTCCAGCTGCGCCTGCAGCCACGCGGTGTCGGCGATGTCGCCGCGCAGCGCCGTCGCGCCGTGCTCGGTCACCGCCTGCGCGGACGCATCGCTGCGCACGAGCGCCGTGACGTCGTGGCCGCCGGCGACGAGCCGCTCCAGGACGACTGCGCCGATGAACCCGGTACCACCGGTGAGGAAGACGTGCACATGAACTCCGATCAGGGATGAAGTTCCAGACTATCCCGCACGCTGACGGGCGCCTCGGGTGGTACCGCCTAGTGTGTGCGCATGGCCGACGCCCTGCACATCGACGCCCCTGCCAGCCCCGTGCTCGGGGTGCCGCTCTCCATCCTCGACGTCGTCTCGGTGTCGCGCGACATCCCGCCGCCGGCGGCGCTGGCCAATGCCCTCGCGCTCGCGCGCGAGGCCGACCGGCTCGGCTACCGGCGCATCTGGTACGCCGAGCACCACAACATGCCGGGCATCGCGAGCTCCGCGCCCGAGGTGATCATCGCGACGGTCGCGGCCCAGA
>JAOPYS010000311.1 GCA_025964465.1 Thermoleophilia bacterium | reverse complement strand
CGGGCGTGCGTCGCCCCGGCGCGCGTCGACGCCGTGCGCCGCGCGCTCACGCCGCGCGAGCGCCGCCCAGCTCGCGAGCACGAACACCGCGAGGATGGCCAGCACGGCCTCGATCGGCTGGTGCAGCGCGAGCGTCGCGCCCGTTGCCGCGCCGAGCGGCAGCAGGCCCAGCGACAACGCGGCCGCCGGCACCAGCGGCGGGTGCACGACCCGCTCCAGGCGCGTCAGCGCGAGGATGCACGCGCCCGGTACGAGCACCACGAGGATGCCGGCCAGGAGCGTGGTGATGGCGGTCGGGAGCAGTTGCATGGGCAGCGGACGTTCAGCGCCCGCGACGGAGTGGTAGAGAGTGGAGACCGCGAGCGCGGACGCGACCCTACCGCGCCGCACCGCATCCTCGATCGCTTCACGGAAGGCTTGCTCCATGTTCCAGTTCGACACCCTCGACAACGGGGTGCGCCTGCTCTCCGCCCAGCAGGACGAGTCTCCCTCCGCAACCGCGCTGGTGATGTTCGGCGTGGGCTCGCGCTTCGAGCAGGCCGAGCAGAGCGGCATCGCGCACTTCGCCGAGCACATGTTCTTCAAGGGCACGGAGCGGCGCCCCACCGCGCGCGACATCTCCGTGGAGATCGACGGCATCGGCGGCGACTTCAACGCCTTCACCGGCAAGGAGTACACCGGCTACTACGTCAAGTGCGCGGCCGAGCACCTCGAGCTCGCGGTCGACGTGCTCGCGGACATGCTCCTGCACTCAAAGTTCGACTCGGACGAGATCGAGCGGGAGAAGGGAGTCATCCTCGAGGAGATGGCGATGTACCGCGACCTGCCGCAGCGCTACGTCGGCAACGTCTACGACGACCTGCTGTTCGGCGACACGCCGCTCGGGTGGGACATCATCGGTACCGAGGACGTCATCAAGGGCGCCGACCGCGACCTGTTCAAGAGCTTCACCGACCGCTGGTACACCGCGAACCGCACCGTCGTCGGCCTCGCCGGCAACATCTCGCAGGGCGCGCGCGACGCGGTGTCGGAGAAGTTCCTGGCGCTGCCGGGCGCGAACGAGGGGACGCGCGCCCCGGCCGAGTGGAGCCAGGAGGGGCCGCGCGTGAAGCTCCACCACAAGGACTCCGAGCAGGCGCACCTGTTGCTGGGTGTGCGCGCGCCGGGCCTGGAGAGCGACGACCGCTACGCGATCGGCGTGCTCAACGCCATCCTCGGCGGCGGCATGTCGAGCCGCCTGTTCACCGAGGTGCGCGAGCGCCGCGGCCTCTGCTACTACGTGTACTCGCACCACGATGCGTACATGGACGCGGGCTCGCTCGTGGTGGCCGCGGGCGTCGACACGAGCCGCATCGACCTGGCGATCACCACCATCCTCGAGGAGCTGGCCAAGCTCGCGGCCGACGGCCCCGACGACGCGGAGTTCGCCAAGGCCAAGAGCTACCTGAAGGGCAAGTTCGTGCTCGGCATCGAGGACACGCGCGGGCTGATCATGTTCGGCGCTCGCCGCGAGGCCGTCGAGAACGGTTACTGGGAGCCGAAGCAGGCGCTCGCCGCGATCGAGGCCGTGACGATGGACGACGTGCGCCGCGTGGCGCGGCTGTTCGAGAGTGAGCAGCGCAACCTCGCCATCGTCGGCCCGTTCGACGACGAGGCGCGGTTCGCGGCGCTGCTGGAGACGGGCGCGGCCGTCGCCTGAGCGTGGGCTTCTGTCGCAGCATCGCGAAGCTGTTCGGGCCATCGCGCCGCGCGCAGCTCGAGGACGTCGATGCGGCGGGCGATGACCCTGCGACGATCACGGCGTGGGCGCGCGAGCTGGGCGTGACCCCCGAGGTGATGGGGCGCATGGTCAGCGAGCGTGGCGCCCTCGTGGCGCAGGTCGCCGTCGATCCGCGCGCGTGGGGCTTCGACCTGCTGCCGGCCGGCGCCCCGCGCCGTGACGTCAGCGACGAGTACCGGGCGCGCACGCGGCTGACGGGGGCGATCTCCGAGTCGTTCCTCGCCGGGCACGCACCCCTGCTCGCGATGGTGCCCGACCCGCCGACGCTCCCCGACGGCACGCCGCTCGACGTCCAGCTGTTGCAGGAGGCCCGGCTGGAGCCCGACGTCGTGCACGACCTGACGCAGCACCTGCGCACCACGATCCAGGCGCGGCTCGGCCGGCCACTCGATGCCGAAGCCGTCGAGCACGCCGTGCGCGACGTCGCGTGGGACCACGACCTCGACGTGGCCAACACGCTGCCGCGAGTGCTCGCGGCGCTCGCTCGGGTCCTCTGACGCGGCATCGGGTTCCATCCGTGACACGCCCGCCCAGTACGTGACGGCCGGTGCGACCGTCGTCGATCGCCGTTTCCGAGGAATCGGGTGAGGACGCCCTGACGACAGGGCGTCGACGGGACGGGGGAGGCAGGGATGAACGTTGGTGTGGGGATCGGACTGGGAGTGCTGGCCGCTGCAGGGATCGGCGTCGCGGCCGCCGTGCTCATCGGCCACCACGGGGGCAGCTCGGAAGGGACGGCGACCGGGGCGGGCGTGCCACTCCCTCCGACCGGTGCGAGGCTCGGCGTGGAACACCTCGTCGGTCGGACGCCGATGCAGGCCTTCGAGGCGTACTTCCAGCTGGCTGACATCAACGGCGACGGTGCGGTCGACTTCAGCGGCCCGGGCCCCGAGCAGTTCGCGTCCCTGGGTTGGCAGGACACTGCGGACTGGGACGTGCTGTACGAGAACGTCTACCGGGAGGCGGACCGCGCTGGCAACGACGACGGGATCGCACAGCTGGACGAGTTCCGCTCCCACGCATCGGCACTGGTCTACCACCAGCTGGACGACAACGGGCCGATGGACTCGATGCAGGCCGCGTCCTTCTTCCGCCGGAGCCACCAGGAGTAGCGACACCATGTTCGCGGGCGGCCCGGTGCGCCCGTGCGCATTGGGACGTTGGCTCCGCCTGACGCTCGTGCGGCGGCCGAGGCCGTAGGGTGGCGTCGTGAACCGCGAGGCCACAACCGAGGGTGAGGCCGCCGCCGGGTTCGGGCGGGGGATGGTGCTGCTCGCGCTGGCCAATGCGGTGTACATCGTCACCGCTTACGGAGTGACGACGGTCACGGCGCGGCTGCTCGAGCCTGTGGAGTTCGGCGACTTCGGCGTGGTGATGGCGTGGATCACGCTGCTCACGGCGCTGCTGGTGAAGGGCATGGCGACGAGCATCTCGCGTGAGATGGCGATCGGACAGGTGGACGAGGCGACCGCGTGGCGCGCCGGTGTCGGCCTCGGCGTGCGGATGTCGGTGGCGCTCGCGGTCGTCGGCGCGGCGCTCTCGCCGCTGGCGGCACGGGCGTTCGGCACCCCGGACGCCGGCGTGCAGCTCGCGGTCGGCGCGCTCGGGGCGCTGACGTTCGGCCTGAACGCCGTGCTGCTCGCATGGCCGACGGGGATGCGGCAGTACGGCCGCCAGGCGCTCGCGCAGGTCGCGTACGCGGTCGCCCGCGTGGCGCTCGTGGTCGGAGGGGCGGCGGCCTTCGGGATCGACGGGGCGGTCGTCGGCTACGTGCTCGCGCCGCTGCTCGCCGCCGCGCCCATCGCGGGCCGCCACCCGGCTGCGACGTCCTCGCTCGGTCCCGTCCGCGCGCGCATGCTGCGTGCCGTGGTGCCGGTGGCGCTCGTGTCACTCGCCACGGCCGCGTACTTCGTGATCGACGTCTTCGCCCTGTCGGCCGCCGTCGGCGACCGATCAGTGCAGGTGGGCGTCTACGTGGCGTACGGCACCATCGCGCACGTGCCGTTCTTCCTCCTGCAGGCCGCCAGCGTTGCGATCGTGCCGACGCTTGCGGCGACCCGGTCGAGGGTCGCGCGCACGGACGCGATCCGCCGCACGACGACCGACACGCTCGTGCTGCTCGCCGGTCCGACGCTCATCCTCGCCACCGCCGGCGACGCCGCCTCGCGGGTGGTGTTCGGCGTCGAGTACCACACCGACGCGAGCGTCGTGCTGCCGCTCGCGCTCGCCACCGGCGCGGTGACCATCCTGGCCAACCTCGTGGCGATCGACGTGGCGATCGGTCGGCTGCGAATGTCGCTCGCCGTCGCCGGCGTCGGCGCGGTGGTCCTCGGCGCCGCGGCATCGTGGGCAGCGCGCCTCGACGCCGGCACGCCCGCCGGCAACGTCGCATGGGCCGCCATGGCGGTCAGCGTCGTCGCCGCGCTCGTGCTCGCCCTCGACCTGCGAGCGCGCCACGGGTCCATCCTCGAGGCGCGCCGCACCGGCCTCGGCCTGATGGTCGCCGCGCTCGCCGCGATGCCGCCGCTCGCCTTCGGTTCCGATCGCGTGCGGCTCGTCGTCGCAGCGCTCTGCGGCGTCGCGTGGGTCGTGGTCGTCATCCGCCTGCGCCTGGTCGACCTGCGGCGAGCACCGCCCGCCGAGGTCGTCGTTCCCTGACGGCTCGGGTCGTGCGTCAGGCCGTGTGCGGCGCCAGCACCAGGTGCGCCTTGCCGAAGCTCGGCACCGCAGCGTCGAGCGTGACGACACCGGTCGCGGCGTCGCGTGCGATGACGGTGTGCTCGTTCGTGCCGTCGGTGCTCACGAACTCGGCGTAGTTCGTGCGCGTGGCCACGATGTCGCCGACCGCTCGCGAGGTGGCGCCGTCCTTGGTCGTGAGCAGCTCGACCTGCGTGGCGTTGAGCCGCTTCACCGCGACGAGCATGTCGACGTTGACCCCGAAGGCGCCGGCCTTGATGTGGAACACGCCCGACTGCGCATCGATCTGGTCGATGCTCGTCGTGCCGTGCGGCGTGAGGAAACCCACCTTCGAGCCCTTCGCGATGTCGAACATCGATCCGGCGACGAGGCCGGGGAAGTCCAGCAGTGGCGGCACGGCGGGCGGGGTTCCCGGGG
>JAOPYS010000243.1 GCA_025964465.1 Thermoleophilia bacterium | reverse complement strand
GGGGCCCCGTCCACGTCGATGCGCACCGCGAGCCCGATCGCGTCGGGCAGCCACGTGGGCAGCCCGAGCCCGCGGGACAGCCGCGCGACGCCGGTCGCGTGCGCCGCGCGCAGGAGCGGGATGTCGGGGAGCCGCTCGGCGGGCGCGACGCGGCGCACGTCGAGCTGCCACGCCACGCCGCGCGGGTGGAAGATCCGTCGACCACGCAGGTTCGATGCACGCTCGAAGGCGTGCTCCAGGACGGGCAGGTCCGGACCGTCGGCGGGGGTCGTCACACGCGTGGCCATGCCCGGGGCCTACCCGCCACGCGGCGCATCAGGCAAACGCAGGGGCAGTCGCCTCCGGCGCGATCGTGTGCAGGGTCATGGTGTGGAACGGGTCCGGATCGTTCGCGATGAGCCGATCGGAGGCGAGCATGACACCGTGCAGGGCCTCGTCCGCACCGAGCTCCACCGTGCTGAACCGGTACACCTTGCCGTCGCTGGCGACTTCGATGTCGTAGTGGAACAGGTCGAACCCGCGACGCGTGCTGGCTCCTGGGTTGCGAGCGATCAGCGTCGAGACCGCGGTCATGAGCTCCTGGGAGGTGAACGCGTCGAGGTTGAGCGCGCGGTCGCCGAGGCCGCGATCACTGACCCTGCCAGTGAGGTTGCCGTCCACATGGAGGGTCTGGTCGACGCCCAGGATGCCCCCGGTACGTCGGACCGTGAGGTACTCGAAGTGGGGCATGACCGGCTCGATGTGCATGGGAGACCTCTGGTTCGTGTTGGTGCTGGGAGCAGCCTCCTCGCTCCCGCCGGGGACGCCATCCGTCACACACCGCCGCGGGGCTGCGGGTCGACCGCACACATGTGCCGCCCTCATGTCACGGTGAAGGCTGCATACTGCCCGAGCCCGTAGTGCCCGGGCACGTTGCACAGCAGCACGTACTTGCCGGGCTTCAGGTCGAGTGTCACGTACTGGGTCGCGCTGCCCGGCGTCATCTGCGGCACGTGCGCGACGCGGCCGACCTCCTTCGCCTTCCCGCCGTCGCCCTCGGGCAGCTTGCCCGGGTCGAGGTCGGTCTTGAGCACGACCAGCTCGTGGGGCATCGAGCCCTTGTTGCGCACACTGAACGTCACGGTCCCCGCCGCCACCGAATCGGCGGCCGGTCGGACGTAGAGCTTGCCGCCGTCCTCGCCGAGCCGGACCTTCACCTCGGTGCCGCCCACGCCGGGCAGCGGCGCCGTGCCCGACGCGGCGGGCTCGCCGGCAGCCGCTTCGGTCGCCACCGGCATGCGCGAGCCGCCCTCGTCCCCGAAGTAGCTCTTCACCGGCTTGGCGCCCGCTGCCGGGTCGCGCAGCATCGACATCACCGGGCCGACGTACGCCGCCACGACCAGGAACACCAGCGCCGCCGTCCACCACCGCCACCGCTCCAGCCAGCGCGGCACCTCGAGGCCCGAGCGCGGCGGGTCGGCGAGCGGGTACTCCGCGCGCGGCTCCTCCTTGGTCTCGCGCGGGGCACGCAGCAGCAGGTGGAAGACGATGCCGACCGCGAGCAGCACGCTGACGAACAGCACCGTGCCGCCGATCGCCATCGCGAACTCGTACGGCACCCAGCTGGTGGCCAGGTCCTCCTTGGGGCCGTAGTTGATCCACTTCGTGCGACGCGGCGCGCCCAGCAGCCCGACGATGTGCATCGCGCCGCTCATCACGGCCATGCCGACGACCCACGTGTAGACCTGCACGAGCATGAGGCGGTTGACGCGCGGCGTGATGCGGCGCCCGGCGGCGTGCGGCACGAGCCAGTACGCGGTGCCGATGAACGTCAGCGCCACCGCGGTGGCCACGGTCAGGTGGAAGTGGCCCGTCACGAAGATCGTGTTGTGCGCGACCTGGTTGAGGTCGAACGAGGCGAGGATCAGCCCGCCGGCGCCGCCGGGGATGAAGGTGAACATCCCCCAGAACAGCGCGACGAAGCGAGCATCGCGCCAGGGCAGCGCGCGCAGCCAGCCGAACCAGCCGCCGAACCCACGCTCGCGCCCGGCCTGCTCCATCGTGGCCCACAGGGCGAAGGCCGTCATCAGGCTCGGGATGACGACCGCCATCGTCAGCCCGACCTGCACGAGCTTCCAGTGCGGATCGACGCCCGGCTCCTGCAGCTGGTGGTGCAGGCCGACGGGGACGGAGAACATCAGCAGCAGCAGGAACGACAGGCGCGCGAGGTTGTCGCTGAAGACGCGCCCGCCGATCAGCTTCGGCATGACCAGGTACCACGCGACGTACGCCGGCATCAGCCAGAAGTAGACCAGCGGGTGGCCGAAGAACCAGAACAGCGTGCGACTCAGCAGCACGTCGACGCGGTCGACCCACCTGAACGACCACGGGATGAGCTGGAAGAGCACCTCGACCGCGACGCCCAGCGACGCGACCTGCCACATGAGCATCGTGGCGACCGCCATGAACGAGAACAGCGGAGTGGTGCGCGCACCGTTGGCGCGTCGCCACGACGCGTACTGCACGAAGATCGCGGCGCCGCCGATCCACGAGCCGACCACGAACAGGGCGAGCCCGACGTAGAACCACGGCGACGCCTGCATCGGCGCGTAGAAGGTGTAGAGCACGGACGCCGTGCCGTGCAGCAGCGGCACGATCACGAAGATGCACCCGGCGACCATCGCGAGGTAGCCGGTCCACGCCAGCATGCGCGGCCCCTCCTCCAGCTCGCCGTCCATCGACACCGCCATCCCCGAGTGGAAGAAGCCGAGGATGAAGAAGGTGGTGAACACGAGCGCCATGAGGATGCCGTGCGCGGTGAGCAGCTGGTAGTAGCCCATGCCGAACGGGATGGGCACGCGCCCGGAGTGCTCGAGGGACTGGAGCAGGCCGGCGACGCCGCCGAGCAGCAGTGCCACGAAGGCCGTGATGACGTGCGCGTTGACGAGGCGCCCGTCGGCGCGTGTCAGTCGCAGCGTGCGCGTCGGCAGCCGGCGCAGCTGCTCCGCGCGGGTGACGGGAAGGGGAGGCGTGGCGGTCATCGGTGGGTGTCTCCGTGGTCCATGTCCATGTCGGCCATCGCGTCGGAGGCTTCGTTGGCATTGGCGGCGGGTGCGCCGTCGAGCTCGGGCGGGTGCCGGGGGTCCTCGCCGTGCGCGAGCACGCGGATGTGCGC
>JAOPYS010000220.1 GCA_025964465.1 Thermoleophilia bacterium | reverse complement strand
GGACGATGGCGGTGGCGAGCAGGCCGACGCTCGCGAGCACGATGGCGATCGCGGCGACCACGAGCCCGGCGTCGAAGCCGGCGATGCGACGGGAACCACGCATCAGCGCTTCACCCCCGGCAGCTTGACGATCGAGCCGCCGTCGGGGCCGAACCACTGGTCGAACAGCGCGCGCACGACCGGGCCGGCTACGACGCTGCCGCCGCCGCCACGGTCGACGAAGGCGCACGCCGCGATCTCGGGGTTCTCGACGGGCGCGAAGCCGCAGTACCACGCGAGGTCGGTGTAATGGGTGGGATCCTTCTCTGCGGTGCCCGACTTCCCGGCGCTCGACAGGCCGAAATCGCCGAACACGCTGGTCGCAGTGCCAGACGGACCGGTGTTGACGAGCTTCAACCCGTCGATCACGGCAGCGAGGTCGGCCGGCGGGATGTGCAGGTCCTTGGGGTCCTTGGGCTGGAGCGCAACCTGCTCACGCCCACCGATCGATTCCACGCGCATGCCGAGGTGTGGCTGGTGCAGGACGCCGCCGTTGGCGATCGCGGCGTAGACGTTGGTCATCTGCAGTGGGGTGACGAGGAGGTCGCCCTGTCCGATCGACATGTTGACCTCGTCGCCGGGCTTCCAGATGTGGTCGAGCTTCGACCAGAGCGGGTTGTCGACGTTCGCCTTCCACGTCGGGTCGGGCACCGTGCCGCCGACCTCGCCGGGGATGTCGAGCCCGGTCGGGGCGTCGAGGCCGAACAGCCGCGAGAACGCGGCGAGCGGCGCGCCGGGCGCCTCGTAGAACTTCATCGCGAGGTAGTAGAAGAATGTGTCGCAGGAGGTCTCGAGTGCAACGTCCAGCGAGATGTCGCCGCGGTTCTGGGTCTCGTGGTTCTTGAAGGTCGTTCCCTTGATTTCACGGGAAGCGGGGCAACCAATCCTGGTGTCAGCCGACAACCAACCCTGCTTCATTGCGGCGAGCGCGGTGATGGCCTTGTAGGTGGAGCCCGGCGGGTATGCGCCAGCGATCGCGCGGTTGATGAGGGGCTGTCGCGTGGTGTCGGTACTGATCGCCTTGACCTTCGCCTGGTCCTTGGGCTTGGACGAGGTGAAGATGTTGGGGTCGTACACCGGGTTCGAGCCGAGGGCGAGCACCTCGCCCGTCTTGGGGTCGATCGCGACGAACGCGCCGGCGCGGGCGTCCTTGCCCTTGGCGCTGTGCTGGGCGTTGACGATGGCCCGCTGCAGGGCACGGTCGCCAGCCTTCTGCAGGCGCAGGTCGATGGTCAGACGCAAGTTGTTGCCCGGGGTTGCCGGAAGGCCGCGGACGCCGGCGGCGTTGGTGCGCACGCCGGAGGCGTCCACCTGCACGGCGTCGTAGCCGTTGGCGCCACGGATGTAGCGGTCGTACGTCCGCTCGATGCCCGACTTGCCGACCAGGTCGCCTGAGACGAGCACCTTGTTCGCCTTGAGGTCCTCGGGACTGGCCTGCCCGACTTGCCCGAGGATGTGCGCGGCCGTCGTGCCCTGGACGTACTTGCGCGCGAACGCGACCTTGACGTCGACGCCGGGGAAGTCGGTGTTGTGCTCGGCCAGGTAGCGCTTGACGTCCTCGTCCTGCAGATCGCGCTCGATCACGACAGGCTCGATCGCGCCGGGCGGCGCCTTGTCCACCGCGGTACGGATCTCGGCCGTTCGCTTCGGCACCTGCGCTTCGGTCGGGGCCAGCACCTCGCCCAGACGCGCGATGACCGCCTCACGGCGCTTGCCCGTGACGTCCTGCAGGTCCATGACGACCTGGTACTGCTCGCGGCTCGCCACGATCTTGCGACCGTTGCGGTCGAGTATGCCGCCGCGCTGCGCAGCGAGCGGCAGGCGCCGAATCTGGTTCTGGTCGGCGCGCTCGGCGTACTCGGCGCCGCCGAGCACGGTGAGGGCCCACAGGCGCAGCACGAGCACGCCGATCACGACGGCGCCCGCGATGCCGGCGACGGCCAGTCGCGGGGCGATCGGCGCGGTGCCCTCGCGCGGGGAGCGGGCCACGCTGGTGAGGCTGCGCATGCTGCGCGAGGAGCGGGTCATCGGTGCGCGGCGGCGTGGGGTGCGGACGCTCATGCGGACGCCTCACCGCCGTCGCGCGTGACGACGGGCGCGAACTCGTTCGCCGCCACGAGGATGCGCCGGACGAGGACGTAGGTTGGCACGGCCAGCACCGACGAGATGAGCGTCACGAGCGCCGCCTGCGACCAGACGCCACCGACGCGACCGAGGGCGGGGTTGACGAGGAACTCGACGAGCGGGCGCCCCATCTGCATCACGAACGTGGCGAACACGCCGGCGACGAGCGGCGGGACGGGGTGCTCGTCGGTGACGAGCGCTTCGCCCACGCGACCGATGGTGTATCCCACGAGCGTGCCGACCAGCGCGTGTGAGCCAAGCGGCAGCGCGGCGAAGGTGGCCAGCGCGACGCCGGCGAGGAACCCGTGTGCGGCGCCGGAGACCGAGCCGGTCAGCAGCGCGATCGACGCCACGACCAGGATGAGCAGGTCGGGCGCGGCACCGCCGACGTCGAAGCGCCAGACGATCGACACCTGCACGAGGGCGGTGACCAGGACGAGCAGCACACTCGTGATGCGGACGCCCACGCTCACCCGGCGTCGCCGCCCCGGCTGTCGGGCACCAGCACGAGCACGCGGTCGATGCGGTCGAAGTCCGCGTACGGCTTGACCTGCACGGTCTGCTCGAGCTCGGCGGGCGGATTGGCGAAGCTCGTGACCTCGCCGACGAGGACGCCCTCGGGGTAGATCGACTTGAGGCGCCCGTTCGGCCGGAACCCGCCCGTCACGACGATGTCACCCTTCTCGACCTTCGCCGACTGCTTCACCCCATCGATGTGCATCGCGGGCGAGCCCTCGGTGGACGTGGTCTGCAGCACGCCGCTCGCCTCGCTGCCGGAGACCTTGACGCCGACCTGCTGCTGCGGGTCCGTGATGAGGCCCACCACGGCGTTACTCGGGGTGACCTCGGTGATCCGACCGATCAGGCCGGAGGTCACCATGACGGTGTCGTCGACGCGGATCCCGTCGTCCGAACCGCGGTCGATCGTCAGCGTGCCCTGCGCCGCACCGGTCGCCTGCACGATCACGCGGGCGTGCACCTTGTTGTGCTCGTATCCGTCGGGGAAGACGTACCGGGCGTCGAAGTTCATCTCGCGCCGGAGGGTGACCGCTTCGTCAGCATCCTTCTGCGCGAGGCGCAGCGCGGCGCGCAGCTCCTCGTTGTCCTGCTTGAGCCGCGGGTTCTCGTCCGTGGCGTGCAGCAGGCGGCCCGACCAATTCCAGGCCCCGGCGATCGGGTCCCACGCGCGTGACATCCCGCGCTCGATCGGGGCGACGACGTCGAGCACCGCGAGCTGCGCGCCGTGCAGCACGACGCCGCCGCGGTAGGTGGCGGAGATGAGCGCGATCGAGGCGAAGATGAGGGCCGCGAAGGCGGAGCGACGCACGGGCGCGCTGGGGCGGCGGCGCGGGAACACGTTGCCGGAGCTGCTGCGGGCGCCACCGGCGACGCGGCGGCCGCGGCGGCCGACGTACTCGGCTGTCGGCGCGACGGGACCGCCCGTGGGGGCGGCCACGCTGCGACTGCCCTTCGCGAAGCGGGAGGAGTCTGCGGGGCGGCGACGTCGTATGGGTCGGGGGAGCGTGGGGCGCATCCGGGGCTTCCGTCTATCGGGTGTCGAGCGGCGGGGGTTACCGGTCCGTTCGATGGTGGGCGTGCGGCGACGGCACCATGCCACCTGCCGCCGCGGCGTGCGTCAGAAGGCGCGGCCCGCGCGACCACGTCGGGTCGACTGGGTGCGCTGGATCGTCTCGTACTCCTCGAGCGACCGACCGGCCCCGATCGCCACGCAGGTGAGCGGCGACTCGGCGACGTGCACGGGCATGTGCGTGTCGAAGCGCAGGCGCTCGTCCACGCCCGTGAGCAGCGCGCCACCACCTGCGAGCATGATGCCGCGGTCCATGATGTCGGAGGCCAGCTCCGGCGGCGTCTTGTCGAGCGTGAGCTTGACGGCCTCCACGATCTGGTCGATCGGGTCCTTGAGCGCCTCGCGCACCTCCTCGGAGGTGAGCACGAGCGTCTTGGGCAGGCCGGTGACCAGGTCGCGGCCGCGGATCTCCGCCTTGACCTCCTGCGCGAGCGGGAAGGCGGAACCGATCTCGAGCTTCAGCTCCTCCGCGGTCTGGTGACCGATGAGGATCTTGTAGTCCTTCTTCACGTAATTGATGATCGCCTCGTCCATCTCGTCCCCGCCGACGCGCAGCGAGTGGGAGACGACGATGCCGCCGAGGGAGACGACCGCGACCTCGGTCGTGCCGCCGCCGATGTCGACGATCATCGAGCCGGTCGGCTCACCGGTGGGGAGCCCGGCGCCGATCGCGGCGGCCATCGGCTCCTCGATCAGGTAGGCGTGGCGGGCGCCGGCGGAGAGCGTGGCCTCCTCCACGGCGCGCTTCTCGACGTTGGTCACGCCCGAGGGCACGCAGACCACGACGCGCGGGTGCGCGAACCGGTTGTGGTGCACCTTCTTGATGAAGTGCCGCAGCATCTGCTCGCACACGTCGAAGTCGGCGATGACGCCGTCCTTGAGCGGGCGGATGGCGGTGATCGACGCCGGCGTGCGGCCGAGCATGCGCTTGGCCTCGATGCCGACGGCGTGCACCTCGCCCGTGCGCTGGTCGATCGCCACCACGGAGGGCTCGGAGAGCACGATGCCGCGCCCCCGGACGTAGACGAGGGTGTTGGCAGTGCCGAGGTCGACCGCGATGTCGCGGGCGCCGATTCCAGAAAATCCAAACATGCCGCGAGGATACGCCCGGTCGGGCCGGGGCGCGGCACTCGAGGCGGTGGCGGGTCCGGGGGCGGCCACCTGCGCGGCCGCCTCCGCCGGGAGGGGTGCTTGCGCGCGAATGCGGGCATCGTCGGGACATGTCTCACGATCCCCTGCCCGACGAGCCCGACAACGTCCTCCCCGACGCCGTCACCGCGAACCTCGACCCCGGTTCGCTCAAGGACGCCCACGGGCGCACCGGCCGCATGATGCAGTCCGCCGGGCTGCCGTTCGAGGCGGACGAGTTCGAGGGTGACGGCGAGGACGCCGACTCGAGTTCGTCGTCGTCCTCCAGCGACGCGTGACACGCCGGGAGCGGCGTCAGCCGCCGCAGGTCTCGGCGTGTATCACGGTGTCAGGCCCGTAGGCGCAGAGGCCGCGGAACTGGGCGTACCACTGCGCGGACGACGCGACCGTGAGCGCGACCGCCACGACGGGGAGCGCGGCAGCCGCGACGACGCCCCAGCGCAGCGCGCGCGAGGAGCCGAGCTCACGGGCGATGCTCGCCGCGGCGAATCCCCCGAGCGCGAGGCCGATGAGCGCGCCCGCGGCTGACCCCGCGTGGTTGGGCACGGCGAACCGCTCGACGCCGGCGAGGTCGTAGGCGACCCCGACGAGGGGGACGAACACCAGCAGCGCGGCGACGACCAGCCATCCGAGCCCCCACCCGAGGCGGGCGATGCTGCCGTCGGCGCGGCGCAGCGCGTCGTAGAGGGCGACGCCGCCGATCCCGAAGGCGAGCACCACGACCCACCAGATGAGCGTGAAGCCGATCGGCCCCGCGTGGATGAAGGCCCGGCCGACCTCGTGCGCGAAGTGCGCGGGCTCCAGCAGCGGGTGCCAGGAGTGGAAGCGTTCGATCCGCCCCAGGAAGACGCCGAACGCGACGACGGCGCTCACCGCGACGTAGGTGCGCAGGAGCGGGGTGCGGGGTCGTCGTTCGCGCAGCCAGTCGCGGATGATCACGAGCAGGGCGATCCAGGACGCGGAACCGAGCACGAGGAACCAGCCGTACTCGAGGGCGAACAGCGCGGAGCCGAGCGGCGCGAGGCCGACGGAGCGCACGTCCTGCATCACGTGGAACAGGTCGGTGAGGATGTACGGCGCGTTCGGGGCGAAGGCGACCACGCCGACGATGCCGATCGCGCGCGCCCAGCGGTCACCTGCGCGAGCCCGCCACGACCACACCGGCGCGAACGCCGCGAAGCACAGGAAGGTGACGATCGACGGCGTCGAGTCGCTCTCGAGGCGACCGTGGACGGCGAGGCGACCGAGCGCGAGCAGCACGCCGAGCGAGACGAGCGCGCGGCTGGCTACCCACTGGTGCGTGGGCGTGCCCCGCAGGTGCAGCGCGAACAGCACGGCCGACCAGGCGAGGAAGGCGTTGCCACCCATCCACACCAGGTTGCGCAGCGCGAGGTCGAGGGCGTGCGGGATCGGCTCAGGCCTCGCGTCGGGCCAGGTCGTCCCAGCCGTCGATGTCCTCGAGCGTCAGCAGCAGCATCGCGACGGGCAGGCCGACCACGTTCTGGTAGTCGCCGCCCACGCCCGACACCATCGCCGCGCCCGTGCCCTGGATGGCGTAGCCGCCGGCCCGGCCGGCCCACTCGCCACCCTCGACGTAGCGCTCCAGCAGCGCGTCGGGGAAGTCGCGGAACCGCACCTTCGTGCGCACGGCGCGCTCGAACCGCTCACCCGAACCCGGCTCCACCACGACCAGCCCGCCGACCACGTCGTGCGAGCGCCCGCGCATGAGCGCGAGCATCGTGTGCGCCTCCTCGGCGTTCTCCGGCTTGCCGAACGGGATGCCGTCGACGTCCACGACGGTGTCACACGCCACGACCAGCTCCCCGTCCCGCGCCTGCCCGAGCACCGCGTCCGCCTTGAGCCCCGCGTTGTGCAGCGCGATGCCGCTGGGGTCGCCCATCGGCAGCTCCTCCACCTCGGGCAC
>JAOPYS010000249.1 GCA_025964465.1 Thermoleophilia bacterium | reverse complement strand
GCGTGCGGTTCGCGATGGCGCTGGTGGCCGACCCGTCGCTGCTCGTGCTCGACGAGCCGACCGTGGCGATGGACGTGGGGTCGCGCAACGACTTCTGGCAGACGATGCGCGACGTGGCCAGCTCGGGCGCCACCATCCTCTTCGCCACGCACTACCTCGAGGAGGCTGCGGCCTTCGCCGATCGCGTCATCCTGATGGCGCACGGGCGGGTCGTCGCGGACGGGCCGGTCACGGAGATCTCCGGCCTGGTCGGCGGGCGCGTGATCCGCGCGACGGTCGAGGGCGTGCAGGCCAGCACGCTCGAGGCGCTGCCGGGCGTGACGCGGGCCGAGCAGCGCGGCGACGGCGTCGCGCTGACGTGCACCGATTCGGACGCGGCGCTGCGCGCTCTGCTCGAGCGGCACCCGTCGGCCCGCGACATCGAGATCACGGGTGCGGGGCTCGAGGCGGCGTTCCTGTCACTGACATCCGACGAGGGCGTGGCCGCGGAGGTGTCGGCATGAGGCGCGGCTACTACCTGCGGATGGAGCTGATCCGCTCGCTGCGCAACCGGCGGTTCCTGTTCTTCGCCCTCGGATTCCCGCTCGTCCTCTACTACGTCATCGCGGGTTCGAACAAGGACGTGAAGGACTTCGCCGGCCCGGGCCTGTCCGCGCCGCTCTACTACATGCTCGGCCTCACGGCGCTCGGGATGATGACGGCGATGCTCAGCTCGGGAGGCCGGATCTCGGTCGAGCGTCAGTCCGGGTGGACGCGCCAGCTGCGACTGACACCGATGCGCGGCCCGACGTACGTGATCGCCAAGGTCGCCGCGGGGTACCTGCTCGCGCTGCTGGTGATCGCCGTGATGTTCGGCGCCGGCCTCACCCTCGGTGTGCGGCTCGAGGCGCGGCAGTGGGCGGAGACGATCGGGCTGCTGCTCGTGGGCGCCATCCCCTTCGCCGGGCTGGGCATCTTCCTGGGGCACAAGATCGCGCCCGACTCGCTGGGCCCGGCGGTCGGCGGCGGCAGCTCGCTGCTGGCGATGCTCGGCGGTGCGTACTTCCCGCTCAACGGTGGCACGATGGAGACGATCGCGTCCTACGTCCCCTCGTACTGGCTCGTGCAGGCGAGCCACGTCGCGCTCGGGCAGGAGGCGTGGCCGGCCAAGGGCTGGGCCGTGGTCGCCGCCTGGAGTGTCGCGGCCACGGCGCTCGCGGCGCGTGCCTACCGCACCGACACGAAGCGCATCTGACCCCGTGTGGCAGACCCCTGACCAGCTGCAGGCACTGTTGTGCCAGCTCGTCGCCTGGGACACCGTCACCGGCACGCCCGGCGAGGCGCGGTTCCCGGAGCGGCTGGCCGGCCTGCTCCGGAGGCACGGCGCGTTCGACGTGCGCCTGGGTGACGTCGACGCGGACCGCGCCTGGCTCACCGCCCTGCACCGCTGCGACGGTGTGGCGGACACCATCGTGCTGCTCAGCCACTTCGACACGGTCGACACCGCCGAGTACGGCGCGCTCGAGCCGCTCGCCCACGACCCGGTCCGCCTGACCGCCGCCTACGCCACCGGCGACGGCGACCTCGACGGGCCCGCCGCCGACGACGCGGCCTCGGGTGACTACCTGTTCGGGCGCGGCGTGATGGACATGAAGGCGGGCCTCGCGCTGCACGTCGCACTGCTGGAACGGGCGCAGGCCGAGGCCTGGCCGATCAACCTGCTGCTGCTCACCGTGCCGGACGAGGAGGTGGACTCCGCGGGCATGCGCGCCGCGGTGGACGAGCTGCGCCGGCTCGAGGTCGAGGAGGGCCTGCGCTACGCGATGTTCCTCAACGGCGAGCCGTCCTTTCCCGCGCACCCGGGCGACCTTCGCCACCACGTCTACTCCGGCTCGATCGGCAAGCTGCTGCCCGCGGCGCTCGTGTGCGGACGCGAGACCCATGCGGGCACGCCATTCGCCGGCATCACGTCGACGTGGATGGCCAGCTTCCTCGTGCAGGCGATGGAGTGGAGCGACGCGTTCGTCGAGACGGTGCACGGCGAGGCGACGCCGGTGCCGGTCACGCTCGGACAGGCGGACCTGCGGGAGGGCTACTCCACGCAGACCACGTCGCGCACCAGCGTGCTGTGCAACGTCTTCGTGATGGAACGCACCGCGGCCGAGGTGATGGATCGGTTCGAGGGGGTGGCCCGCACTGCGGCGGACCGCTGCACGGCGGCGTACCGGCAGGCGTGCGAGCGGTCGGGCGTTGCGCCGATCGGCGACGTGCGCGTGCTGCGCTACGAGGAGCTGGTGCAGGAGGCGACGGAGCGGATCGGCGCGGCCGGGGTCGAGGCGCTCGTCGCCGATGCGCTGGCCGACGCGCCCGAGGACCTGCGCGCAGCTGCGATGCACGTCGCCGACCGGCTGTTGGCGGCATGCCCGCACCTCGCGCCGGCGATGGTGCTGCTGTTCGCTCCGCCCTGCTACCCGCCGGTCTGCTCCAGCGGCGACGCGCTGGTCGAGGCGTGCGTGGCGCGGCTGCGCGAGCAGGCCGACGCGCGCTTCGGGCTGACCGTCGAGCGGACGCACTGGTTCAACGGCATCTCCGACCTGAGCTACCTGGC